>JAYUGN010000354.1:0-2832 GCA_043767605.1 Gammaproteobacteria bacterium | reverse complement strand
TCGGAAAGGAAGACACCCTGTGCCTCGTGGACGGCGCTGCGACGATCAGCGGAGCCGGCCAGAGCAGCGCGATCATGAACCGGCCGCAGACGGTCGTGAATGTCACGCCGGCCGGCAAGGTGCTTGCGCCGATCACGATGCCGCCCGAGCGCCTCGCGCAGTGGGTGTCCAGTGCGCAGGCAGTCAGCGGCAGGCCCGCCCTGCATGCCGAAGGCACCTGGGACGTCAGCCTGAACTCCGGCTACAACCTGAAAGAACTCGAGACCATGGCCTGCCGCATCCAGAAGCGCGGCTTCCCGTCCGAGATCTACCCGGTGCGCGAGCCGGGCAAGCAGGTGTGGTATCGCGTGGTCGTACGCCGCTTCGGCAGCAAGGCCGAAGCCGTGCAGTTCCTCGGCACCGCCCGCGACCTGGGCGCCAAGGAGCCGTGGGTTCTGCTCCCGCAGAGCTGAAGACCTCGACCGCCGATTTCTGCCCGACAATTAATGACGGTTCGAATGGTGTCAGCCGGCGTCACCCATCCGGGCAAGGTGCGCTCCCATAACGAGGATGCGTTCCTCGATGCGCCGGAGCTGAGCCTCTGGGTCGTGGCGGACGGCATGGGCGGGCACTCTGCTGGCGACGTTGCCAGCGCACTGATCGTGGACCGTCTCGGCAAGGTGGCCACCTCGGCCGACGCCGCGGCGTTCTGCGAGACCGTCGAGAACGAACTCAGTGCCGTGAACGCCGACCTGCGCAAGCACGCCGCCGAGCGCAATGTCTCGCTGATCGGCGCCACGGTCGTGGCGCTGCTCGCCGGCAAGGATTTCATGATGTGCGGCTGGGCCGGCGACAGCCGCATCTACCGGTTCCAGAAGGGCCGCCTCGAGCGGATCACCCATGACCACAGCACCGCCCAGGAAATGATGGATACCGGCCAGTTCACCGTCGCGCAGCTCGGCGGCAAGCAGAGCGGCAACACCATCACGCGCGCGGTCGGTGGCGAGGTGAACCTGTTCCTCGAGTGGGTGGTCGCCGCCTACGAGCCGGGCACGCAATTCCTGCTGTGCAGCGACGGCCTGACCAAGGAAGTGGCGGACCAGAAGATCGAGGAAGAATTCCGCACGAGCCGCGCGCCGAAGGAACTGTGCGAGACGCTGATCCAGACCGCGCTCGCTGCGGGCGGGCGCGACAACGTGACGGCCGTCGTGGTCAGCGTGCCGCCGCCGGGGGCCGCCTCGTGAGCGCGCCCAAGCCGTTCGCCGAGCTCCTCGCCGGCGTCCAGCAGAACAAGCTTTCCATGGCCGACCTGGTGCAGGCGCTCAACGAGCGCGGTCCGGTGCAGGGCCCGATGCATCGCGCCGAGCTGTCGATGCTCGACCAGGCGCTTGCGGCCGGCAAGCTCGACGAGCGGCTGCATCGCTCGATCACGAACAAGCTCAAGGACGTCCAGTCCAAGGGCAGCGCGAGCGTCACCGTCATCAAGAACATGCCGGTGGGTAACAACGACAAGACGCTGATGGCGCCGGGCGGCATCGAGAAGACCCAGGCCAACCCGGCGTACAAGCCTGACGACAAGACGCGCATGAATCCTGCGCCCGGCCCGTCGGCGCCGGCAGGCGGCGACGCCACCGTCGTCAACACGGCGGGCGGGTCCGGCGATGGCGACGGCTTCGACCTGCTGATCGACACCGGCGACGACGGCGAGAAGACCGAGATGGGCGGCGGCGCCGAAGTCACCGGCTTCAAGCCCGCCGAGCCCGCGACGGCCTCGCGCACCGGCGGCAGCACCGGCGGCACGAGTGCGCCGCGCACCGGCGGGCCGAGCACCTCGTCGTGGAACCGCGTCGCGGCCACCGGCGGTCCCGAGCGCGAAGTGCACGCGGGTGACGTGCTGAAGGATCGCTTCTACCTCGACAAGGAAATCGGCCGCGGCGGCATGGGCATCGTGTTCAAGGCGCGCGACGAGCGAAAAGTCGAGGCGCAGGACAAGAATCCCTGGGTCGCGGTCAAAGTCCTCAATCCCGAATTCCGCAAGCATCCCCAGGCGCTCGTTGCGCTCCAGCGCGAATCGCGCAAGGCGCAGCAGCTGACGCACGACAACATCCTGCGCGTCTACGACTTTGACAAGGACGGCACCGTCATCTACATGACGATGGAGTACGTCGACGGCGGCTCGCTGAAGGACGTGATCAAGAAGCATCCGAACGGCATGCCGTTCGACCAGGCCTGGCCGATCATCGCCGGTCTCGCGCACGGCCTGGGCCGCGCGCACCGCGACAACATCGTTCACTCGGACTTCAAGCCCGGCAACGTGATGATGACGACGGACATGATTCCGAAGTTGTTCGACATGGGGATCGCGCGCGCGGCGAAGTCGGGCGCCGAGGCCAAGGGCGAGACCACGGTATTCGACGCCGGCGAACTTGGCGCACTCACGCCGGCGTATGCGTCGCTCGAGATGATCCAGGGCCAGCCGCCCGAGCTGATCGATGACATTTATGCACTGGGCATCACTGCCTATGAAATCCTCACCGGCAAGCATCCGTTCGGCAAGAAGAACGCCGAGCAGGTGATGAAGGAGGGCATGAGGCCTCCCGTCGTGCCTGGCCTGTCCCGCAAGCAGCGCAAGACGCTGGAAGGCTCGGTGGCGTTCAAGCGCGCCGATCGCATCAAGACCTGCGACGACTTCGTCGTGGGCATGCGCAAGCAGACGGCAAAGGACTTCGCGCTGCCGGCGATGGTCGGCGCAGTGGCGGTGATCCTGCTGCTGGTTGGCGTTTTTGGCGGCCTGCTGCCGTTCCTGAAGAACAAGCGCATCGACGCGATGGGGCAGCAGTTTGCCTCGGCCAC
>JAYUGN010000353.1:0-8229 GCA_043767605.1 Gammaproteobacteria bacterium | reverse complement strand
AGGCCCCTCGAACGAGGCGCACCGCACAGCGCAACACCTCCAAGACCACCGATGCAGAGCGGTTTGCGCCTGAGCGTCAGCGAGGGCGTGCTGCTGGGCTTCGCTGCGCTCAGCCCAGCCTACATCCCGCGTTCGCGGGGATGACCGCTAGTGGCGCGACTTGAACACCGGCACCTGTCCCTCGGGCAGCGGCTTCTCGGTGAGCAGGAAGCGCGCGATGGCCGGCAGGATCAGGATCGCGCCGAACATGTTGGCCGTGAACATGAACACCAGCAAAAGGCCCATGTCGCGCTGGAACTGCAGGTTCGAGAAGAGCCACGTGGCCACGCCGAAGCCCAGCGTGATGCCGGTGAACACCACCGCCTTGCCGGTCATCTTGAGAGTCTTGTAGTAAGCCTCTTCGTACTTGTAGCCCGCGGCCACGGCGTCGGCCATGGTTGCGTAGATGTAGATGCCGTAGTCCACGCCGATACCCACCGCCAGTGCGACCACCGGCAGCGTCGCCACCTTCATGCCGATGCCGAAGATCGCCATGATCGCGTAGGCCATCCACGAGACCAGGCCCAGCGGCAGCATGATGCTGATGATGCTCGGCAATTTCTCGTGCCAGAAGCTCAGGGCCACGCAGAAGATGATGGCGATGTAGACGTACAGCAGGATCTTCTTCTCGAGCGCGTGCACGACTTCGTTGGTCGCGGCCATTACGCCGACGTTGGCCGAGGCCATGGCGAAGTTCACCGGGCAGGACTTGCCTTGCGCGGCGTAGTTTTCCTTGGCCTTGTCGCGCGCCTCGGTGAGCGACTTCACCTTGGCGTTCTCGGCAATCTGGTCGTCCTTCGCGCCCTTCTTGCGCAGCCGGTCGGTGACGCGGCGCAGCTCCTCACCTTTCACGCCGATCTCGCGCCGCAGCGTCTGCTTGGTGGCGCAGTAGGCCGCGTCCACGTCCTTGTGCGTCTCGAAATATTCGGCAGCGTTGGCGTCGTTGAACTTGAGCGTCGCTTCCTGGATGCCCTCGATCGTGCCGGCCCGGTGGTCGGAGGTGAACACCAGCACCGCCATCGCCGAGCAGTCGGGGTTCAGCAGGCCCGAGCTCGTCGGGATCGGCGTGATCGCCTGCACCATCGTGTAGCGGTTGCGCGGCAGGATCTTCCACTTCGGGTTGGCTTCGGAGAACGCGGCGTTGACCTTCTTCGCCGCCCATGGCAGCGAGATGGTCGAGGTGACGCCCGGCGTGTTCTCGATGGCCCAGCCGTAGCGGTCGATCTGGTCCATCACGTTGAAGTGGATGCAGCCTTCAGGATCGCTCTCGGCGATGACCTTGAAGATGTCGGTGCCGAGCTTGAAGTTGCTGACGACCGCCTTGGTGTCCTTGTTGTAGCGCGAGTCGGGCCGCAGCTCGGGCACGCCCGCCTGGCTGTCGCCCACCGTCAGGTCCTTGCCCTTGTAGAGGCTCCAGCCGAGCAGCAGGCTCGACAGGATCAGCGCGGTGACGGCCGGTACCGGCCGCACCATTTTCGCGATCAGGCGCCAGAGGCCGTCGAAGATCGCGTCGCGCGCTTCCTGCTTGCGCGCGAAGGCCTCGAGGTTGCCGATGTTCACCCAAGTCAGCCAGATCGGCATCATCACCTTGTTGGTGACGATGATCGCGAGCATGCCCAGGCAGGCGTTGATCGACATCTCCTGGATGATCTGGATCGGGATCAGGCCGATCGTGGCGAACCCGAACACGTCCGTCATGATCGCCATCGTTCCGTAGATGGCCAGGCGCCGCCATGTCTCGAGCGAGGCGTCGTAGCTGTTGCGCTTGTTCTCGTTGAGCTCGCCAACCCAGGCGTTGACGTACTGCACGCCGTGGCTGACCGACACCGCCAGGATCAGGAACGGCACCAGGATCGCGAACGGATCCAGGCCGAAGCCGAGCAGGCGCAGCAGGCCGAACTCCCAGATCACCGCGATGATCGAGCAGGCCAGCGGCAGCCAGGCCAGCCGGATCGAGCCGACGTAGAGCCACAGCAGGATGAAGGTCATCACCAGGGTCAGCGCGAAGAAGCCGACCACCTCGACGGTGGCGTCGATGACGTCGCCGACGACCTTGGCGAAGCCCAGGATATGGATGTCGATGTCGGCGTCCGCGTACTTGGCGCGGATGGTTTTCTCGAGCTCGCCCGCCGCCTTCTGGTAGTCGAGCTTCTGGCCCGTGACCGGGTCCACTTCGAGCAGCTCGGCGAAGATCATCGCGCCGCGCTGGTCCTTGGTCGTGTAGCGGCCGACGTGGCCGCCCTTGCCGACGTTGGCGCGCACCAGGTTGAACATTTCCTGCGTGGGCTGGTACTCCGCCGGGATGACGTTGCCGCCGGCGAAGCCGCCTTCCACCACCTCGAGGTAGCGCACGTCGGGCGTGAACAGCGAGGAGACGCGCGAGCGGTCGATGCCGGGCAGGAAGAACACGTCGTCGGTGACGGCCTTCAGCTTGGACAGGAACTTCTCGTTGTAGATGTCGCCGTTCTTCTGGATCAGCGCCACCAGCACGGTGTTGGCGCCGCCGAAGTCGTCCTGGTATTGCTTGAGCACCTGCATGAACGGGTGCTTCAGCGGGATCGATTTGTCAAAGCCGGCGTCGCGCTGGATCATCGAGGCTTGCCAGGCCAGCAGCGCGGTGATCGCGAGCAGGATGCCCATCGTCAGCTTGCGGCGCGCGTAGATCAGCGGCTCGATCGCGCGCAGGATTCTCTCGGCGGTGCTCGGCGCCCCGTGGGTTGTGCTCATCGGCCGTCCCTGTTTGTCGTTATTTCAGCGCGTTGATGATCTGGACGCCCGATTCGCCGACGGCCAGCAGGCCGGAAGCGGAGGGCACGGCAGCGGACAGTGGCGTGCCGCTGGGCGTCTGCAGCGTGTGCACGCTGCCATCGACGCCGGCGATCAGGATCACGCCGTTCAGGCCGACCATCGCCAGCTCGCCGGAGGGCAGCGTGGCGCCGCCGAACATCGAGGCCACCGAGTGGGTGTCGAGCTTGGTCCAGGTCGCGCCCTTCTTGGCGCCGACCTCCTGCGTCATGTAGACGTTGCCGCGCAGGCCGAAGATCACCGCGCCCTTGTCGCCGAGCGGCAACGCGCCGAACAGCGAGCTGTCGTACGGCCCCTTGAGCTTGCTCCAGGTCTTGCCCTGGTCGGAGGACAGCGCCAGCATGCCGGCCTCGCCGGCGATGAACAGCGAGCCGTCGTTGAGCTTCACCAGCGCGTTGAAGTGCACCTCGTCGCCGCGGATTGCCGGGGCATCCACGTCGGTCCAGGTCGCGCCGCCGTCCTCGGTGGCCAGCAGCAGGCCGTAGGCGCCGCAAGCGAGGCCGTGCTGCGCATCGAGGAACAGCACGTCGAGCAGCGGCTTCTCCAGCTCCGGCTTGAAGCTCTGCAGCTTCCAGCTCTTGCCGCCGTCGCTGGTCGCGATGATGGTGGCGTCGTGGCCCACGGCCCAGCCGTGCTGCGCGTCCGCGAAATAGACCGCGGTCAGCGCCGCGCGCACCGGCACCGGCACCTGGGTCCAGGACTTGCCGTCCGCGGAGACGATGATGCCGCCGCGATCGCCCACGGCGACGTAGCCCTCGCCCGCGCGCGCCACGTCGAGCAGCAGGTTCTTCGAGGTCATCGGCATGATCTCGGCGGCGTGCGGCTTCACCGGCTCGGCCGGCGCTTCCGCCGCCTCGCCGCCCGCGGCCGGCGCGCTGCCGCCGCCCTCCTGGGCCCGCGCCGCAAATGCAAAAGCCGCCATCAAGGCGGCCGTACTCAGCACCAGTACTTTGCTGGACTGCTTCATGGATTCTCCTCCTTCGCCCCTCACCCCAGCCCTCTCCCCGCAAGCGGGGAGAGGGAGACTCATTTATTTCGTCGCCAGCTTCGAGACGTTTTCCGGCTGGAAATAGCCGTTGTCGAATTCCTTGGTGACCGTTTCCGCGTCCTCGTTGTTCAGCGACATCACGAGGTACCGGTTGCTCTGCAGGTCGTAGCAAGTCTCGGCGATCGACATCTGGTAGGGCTTGTCATACGCCATGATCGTGTGCGCTTCCTGCACGCGCCACATCTGGTCGCGCGCGTCGTAGACGTCGGCCGCGACGATCTGCCAGCCGTCTTCCTCGATGTAGAACGTGCGGCGCTTGTAGATGTGGCTGGTGCCCTTCTTCAGCGTGGCGTCCACGATCCAGACGCGGTGCAGTTCGTAGCGCGCCAGGTCCTGGTTGATGTGGCTCTTGCGCACGATATCCTTGTACTTGATCTTGTCGCTGTGCAGGACGTAGGCATTGGCCGGCACGTACATCTCCTTCTTGCCCATCAGCTTCCACTCGTAGCGGTCGGTGGCGCCGTTGAAGATGTCGAGCTGGTCGTTGGTGCGCAGGCCGTCCGAGGCGGTGCCCGGGTTGTCGTAGCCGACGTTCGGCGCGCGGCGCAGGCGCTTCTGGCCCGGGTTGTACTGCCAGGCGCGGCGCGCTTCCTTGACCTGGTCCATCGTCTCGTGGACCAGCAGGATCGAGCCGGCCAGGCGCGCCGGCGCGGTCGTCATCTGCAGGAAGTAGATGCCGACATTGTTGAGGCCCTCGAGCGTCGCGTTGGGCGCGGCGTACGGGAACTTCGCATCCTCCTGGATCTTCACGAGGTTGAAGTCGCCCGCGGTGGTCACGGCGAACTGGTTGTTCCAGCGGCGCTTGCCGAGATCCTGGTAGCGCAGCTTGTGGTTCCAGATCGCTTCCTGGCCATTGCCCGGCACCGGGAACGGCACGCCGGTGATCGCACCATTCAGCGTCTCGCCGTTGCCGGTGAGGTTGCCGCTGGTCGCGTTCTTGAAGCTGGCGTCGTAGACGAACTGCGGGTTGGCGAACGTGCGGCGCGTTTCGTACACGTTCATCTTGTAGCTGTCGTACTTGGCGAACAGCGCCTGCTGGCCCGGGGTCAGCTTGTCCTTGTACTGGTCGAGGTTGGCCTTGGTGATCGTGAACTTCGCCTTGTCGCCCGGGAACGGATCCACGTAGCGCTTGCCGGGGCCGCCGAAGCTGGCGGGCGCGGCCTTCAGGCCGCCATCCCAGGCCGGAATGCTGCCGTCCTTGTTGGCGCCCTTGTCGGCGCCGGTCGGCGTGAGCGTCGTCTTGAGCTCGCCGGCCTTGGCCGCATCGACCTTGGCTGCCGCGGGAAGGGACATCGCCAGGGCAAGCGCCGACGCGCCCGCTGCCATCCAAATCTTGGTCTTCATTGTTGTCCCCTCCAAGGGAAAATCAGAACTGGTAGCCCGCCGTCACGAAGATGTTGTCGCGATCACGCTGGCCATCGTGGTGACCGCCGCCGAACAGCCAGGAATAGCGGATTTCACCGATGTACGTGGACAGGTAATCAAAGCGCAGGCCGAAATTGGCCTGCTTGCGGCCCTGCGAGAAGTTGGTGCCGATGCCGGGCGAGGTGCCCTTCACGTCGTGGCGGAAGATGAACAGCGTCTCGAGGTTGGCGCCGAACAGCGCGTTGTCCCAGCGGTTCAGGTTGATGAAGCGGTAGCCGTAGGACTCGCTGGTACCGTAGCCGAGAAAGTCCTTGTTGGCGGTGGGGTTCTGGCGCAACGTGTCGGTGATATCCGCGCCGCCCTTGGGCTCGATGCCAACCGTGCCGTCTGCGCCACCGGAAATGTGCGTATCGCTGCCGGTGCCCTCGAGCTGCAGTTGGCCGACGGCCGGCATGTTGAACACGCGCTGCATGCCTACTTCGCCGAGCAGCGTCATCTGCGAGGCGCCCAGCGGGTTATCGCCGCCGATCAGGCGCAATATCGTCAGGCCGGCCTGGCCGACCTTGAAGCGCTCGTAGCCGGCGACGTACTGGCCCGGCTGGATGCAGTTGGCATCCGAGGTGCAGGCATAGCCGCGGTAACCGGTGAGGAACGCCGGGAACGCCGAACGGCGGCCCGGGATTGTGACGGCCCCGGCGCTGATATCGGACACCGCGAACGCAGGCTGCAGGGCGGTGTAGGTCAGGTCCACCGTGTCGATCTGGATCGGCAGGTTGTCGCGGTAGGCGTACTCACCCGACAGCGCGTAGTCGCCGACCGTCGTGTTGAACGACAAGCCCGCCATCTTGATGTCTTTCGGGTACTCGACAATCAGGCGCGCCGTATCCACGGGAATCGGCTCATTGGCGGCGGCGTTGCCGGGACCGGCGTAGCCGCAGGCCCCGCCGGGCGCAAGATCGGCCGCGGTCTGCAGGCAGCCGCGCTGGGCTGCGAACGCGCTCACCACCGGGATGCGGGAGTCGTAGTTGGCGAAGTAGAACGCCAGCTCGGTGCCGTTGTTGATGCTCTCAAGAAAGGTCTTGATCGCGAAGCCGTAGTCGCCGCCGCTGGGCTTGCGCGCTTCTTCGGCGCCGTGGTCGCGGTAGATCGTGCGCGAGGCGGTCGAGCCGAGCAGGCCGAGGGAATCGGTGCACGTTCCGGGGCCGGTGCAGGTGTCGATCGGACGGTAGTAGCCCCGCTTGCCGAGCGGGTAGCGCGCCAGGTCGGCCGCCGTCGGGTTGGGGATGATGAAGCCCTGGTCTTCCGGCTGCTTGCCGAAGGACAACATGGCGTATTCGCCGCCGTCGCCCAGCGTGTCGCTCTGCGAGAAGAAGCTGCCGACCGGATCGATCAGGATAGGTTTCCAGTCGTAGCTATAGAAGCTCTGGAGGCTGATGCCTTCGATGATCTGGGTGTCGGCCGTGATCATGCCGATCGGGCGGAAGGCTTCCTTGAGATCCGCGCCAGGCATGTTGAGGCGGCGCGCGTCCGGCGGGTTGATGGTGTTGAGGCTGTTGAGCGCGAGCAGCGAACTTTCCCCCCAGTTCAGCACCTGATTGCCGAGCTTCACGTTGATGTCATGGTCGGCCAGGCTGAAGACGTGGCTGATGTTGTAGTCGAGCAGGTCGTAATCGAAGGCGATGTCATCCCTGGTCTGCTGGGACAACTGGTTGGTGGCCGCCTCCATCGTGGTGTCGGGATGGAACTCGTCCAACTTGCTGTAATTGATGTCGAAGAAAATCACGCCTCGCACGAAGACGTTGTAGTCCCACTTGCTGATGTTGAAGTCGGTGGTCAGCTTGGCCACCGCCGCGACCAGGTCGCCCTTGTCGAAGTTGAGGTCGCCATTGTCGCCGTTGGGCGAGAACGATCCCGGCGCGTTCACGTAGCCCTGGTTGCCCGCCACGTTGCTGGTGGAGCAACCGCCAGGATTCACGCCGACCGCATACAAATTGGAGTGCGTGCTGGAGCGGTAGTCGTAGATCACCGGGCCGCTGTTCGCGGTCTGCGTGGTGCGGTGAAAGCACAGGCCCGAGCCCGCCGCGCCCGGGTCGTTAGAGCCCGGATGCTGGATCTTGTAGAGGTTGCTCTTGCCGATCAGCGTGTCGTCCCGATTCTGCGCGCGCCACATCCCGCCGAGCGTGAACAGGCTGTCAACCTTGAACGGCGTTTCCGCGATCTCGAATTCGAGTGCGGAGGCGCTGCCGGCGAGGGCGGCGAGGCCGATGGCAAGCGTGGTGTAGAGGGCGCGGCAGGTCAGCAGCTTCACGTGCATGGACGGCGTCTCACCAGAGGGCAGTCTTTGATTATGTCCTGACGGTACGCGGCGGCGCAATAGAAATGCCTTGCAAATCAATCCAGACGAGCGCGCATTGGCGCCCCGTGCGGCCTTCTCGGCGGAAGGAAAAAAACCGCTCGGGGTCGGTGAAGGTATCGAGTCCGCCGCCATGCACGCGCACCACGCCGGCGCGCGCAAGGCGCTGTCGCGCAAGGCCATACAGGTCGGCGAGGTACTTGTCTGGATTCCCGCTTTCGCGGGAATGACGGGCCAGGGCGTAAAAATGCTGCGCTGCGTCGGGATCGTCGGCGACAAAGGCTTCGCGCACCTCGGCGCCTACTTCGAAAGACTCAGGCCCGATGGCGGCGCCCAGCCAGGCCATGAGCCTTTCAGGCCGATCCGGCAGCGCGCGCACGGTGGCCTCGAGCACGCCGGCGCAAAGCCCGCGCCAGCCGGCATGCGCGGCCGCCACGGTAGTGCCGGCGTCGTTGCAGAACAGCACCGGCAAGCAGTCGGCGGCCTGGGCCACGCAGACCACGCCGGGATCGGTGGTGAAGCTCGCGTCCCCCTCACCCCAACCCTCACCCGGCTCGCTGCGCTCGCCACCACACCCCTCCCCTCTCCCGCTTTGCGGGAGAGGGTGGCGAGCGGAGCG
>JAYUGN010000352.1:0-2850 GCA_043767605.1 Gammaproteobacteria bacterium | reverse complement strand
CGATGCAGCCGCCGCGGCCGGCGAAGTGCCGGACCTGCTGCAGCGCTTCCTCGCAGGCCTTCTCGAGCGTGAAGTTCGAGAACGCCATGCGCGCATGCACGTGGTAGCCGAAGCAGGTGCGGATGAAACTCTCGCCGGTGCCGGTGCAGGACAGCGCGAGGGTCGCGTCGTCGGCGAAGGTGCCGACCCCGGGAATCGGCGTGTCGCCGATGCGGCCCGGATGCTTGTTGGTGAGGCCGCCGGTGGACGTCGCCGCGGCCAGGTGACCGTCGCGATCACGCGCCACGGCGCCGACGGTGCCGTATTTCTCGCCGTCGGGGCGCAGGTCCCCCACATCGGCGGTGTCGTCGTGATCGAGCGTGATGATGCCTTTGGCGTGGGCGTCCTTCAGTTGGCGGAAGCGCTCCTCCGTCACGAAATAATCCGGCGTGACTTCGGGCAGGCCGAGCTCGCGCGCGTGCGCCTCGGCACCGGCGCCGGTGAACAGCACGTGCGGGCTTCGCTCCATCACGGCGCGCGCCAGCTGGATCGGGCTCTTCACGCGCGCAACCCCCGCCACCGCGCCGCAGGCGCGATTCACGCCATTCATGATCGCGGCGTCGAGTTCGGGCGCGCCTTCGCGGTTCAGCACGGCGCCGATGCCGGCGTTGAACAGCGGGCATTCCTCCAGCTGCATCACGCAGGCCTCGACCGTGTCGAGCGCGCTGCGGCCGCCGCGCAGCATTGCCACGCCGGCTGCCGCGATTTCGCGCAGCGCGGCTTCATGGGCGCGCGTGTCGGCGCCCTGGGCGGCGTCGCCGGCGCCGCCGTGGATGGCCAGCCGCAGTTTCTCGCTCAAGTTCAGTCGGCGTTCAGGGAAGGTGTTGAAACTCTAGCGTCATTCCCGCGCTATCGTCATTCCCGCGCAGGCGGGAATCCAATGCCCCGCTCGATCCGTATAGTAGAAACCTGAACCGGAGACTCCCATGACTTTGCGCCTCGTTTCGCTGCCTTCCTTGCTGGGCCTGCTTGGCCTGCCCGCCTTCCTGGCCGGCTGCTACGCCACGCAGGCCACGGTCATCGATTCCAAGGGCGGCCAGACGATCCAGCAGGCCCAGGCCGCGCAGTGGAACGGCCCGCAGAAACGCATCGCCGTGTCGGCTTTCGAGTTCCGCGCCAATGAGGGCAGCGGCGACGTCGGCGGCGGCATGACCGACATGCTGACCAACGCGCTGTTCAATTCCGGCCGCTTCATCGTGCTGGAGCGCGAGCGCCTGGAGGAAGTGACCGCCGAGCAGGACCGCGCCAACAGCGGCCGCTTCAAGAAAGAAACGATGGCGCCCAAGGGCGAGCTCGAGGGTGCGGAGCTGTTGATCCGCGGCTCGGTCACCGAGTTCGAGCCCAACTGCAAGGGCGGCTCGGTGCTGGTCGCCGCCGGCAAGGTCGCCTGCATGGCGATCAACATCCGCATCGTGGATGCCAAGACCGGCCGCGTAGTCAACGCCACCACCGTCGCGGGCACCTCGGCCGACAATCGCGTGGGCTTCATCTTCACGCGCGGCTCGGGCCTGCCGGTGGGCCTGGGCGCGTACAAGAACACGCCGATGGAAGCCGCGATCCGCAACTGCATCGAGACCGCGGTGCAGCACATCGTCGACACCAAGCTCTAGGAAAAGGGGACGCAGCACCTGATGGAAAAGGACTGCGTCCCCTTTTCAGCCTTGGCCCTGCGGATAAAGGTGTGCGTCCCCTTTATTTTGCTGCTGGCGGGCTGCGCGTCGTCGAGCGCGGTGGTCACGCGCGGCGAAGGCGCCACGCTCAACGCCGCGCAGGCGGAAGGCGCCAACGGCGGCAAGTACCGCGTGATGGTCGCCGCCGTGATCGACAAGACCGATCCGCTGCAGGATCAATCCCTGCAGCGCCAGGTCGACCTCGTCAACGTCAACCGCGGCGAGGCGCCGAAGATGAGCCCGGTCAGCGTCACGCACGGCGTGCGCGACATGCTGGTCACCGAGCTGTTCCAGAAGGACCGCTTCATCGTGCTGGAGCGTGCCGCGCTGGACGAGGCGATCACCGAGCAGGAATTCAGCGCCTCGCCGCGCGCGGGCGAAGCCACGCGCATCCCCAAAGGCCAGCTCGAAGGCGCCGACCTGATCGTGCTGTGCGCGATCACGGCCTTCGACGCAGGCCTCGAGGGCGGTTCGCTGCCGATCCCGATTCCGCTCGGCGACCGCGGCGATTTCGGCGTGATGAAGGTGCGCTACAAGCGCGGCTACGTGTCCATGGACCTGCGCGTGGTGGATGCGCGCACCGGCCGCGTGCTGTCCTCCGTCGCGGTCGAGGGCCGCAATCGCCGCTTCGGCTTCGACTTCGGCGTGCACCTGCGCAACCAGAACGTGCGTGCCGACCTGCCCGGCGTGCTGACCTGGTTCCAGAACACGCCGGTCGAGCAGGCACTGCAGGAGATGGTCACCGCGGCCGTCGGCCATGTCGTCGAGCTGGCGCCCGCGACGCCATAAACTACGGCGATGACTTTCGTCCTCGCCTGCGTCGCGACTCTGGCACGCCGTCCGTCGGCTGACTCCGACCCCTCTTAGGGGCTAGTACTTCACCGAGCAGCCGTACGGCTTCGTCACCGCATTCGTGACCGGCTTGCCCGCCATCGCCTCGGCCAGCGCCACTTTCACGTAGGGCGTGGCCTTGGCGATGTCTTCCACATCCGCGCTGGCGATCGAGTCGATGCCGCCCATGTAGATGAGCGTGCCGTCCGGCGCGATCACGAACATGTGCGGCGTGGTGCGCGCCCCGTACGCATGCCCGGCCTCGCCGGCCGGATCGAGCAGCACCACCGTCGGCGCCGCCTTGCGCGCC
>JAYUGN010000351.1:0-8255 GCA_043767605.1 Gammaproteobacteria bacterium | reverse complement strand
CGCCGTACTGGTCCGTGCAGGTGGCGCGGGCTTCCGGCCGCGCCGACGCGGTGCAGGCGCTGCAGCCGCTCAAGGAGGCGCCCTACGCGCGTGCCGAGAAGCGCCAGAGCGGCTATCTGATTCGCGTTGGCGCCTGGGCCACTCGCGCCGAGGCCGAGGCCGCGTCTGCGGAATACCGCGCGCAATACGGCGTCGCCGTGAAAGTGCTGCAGCTCGAGCACCCGGTGGACTGGGTGCTGCCCTCGGGCGGCACCGTGCCCGCAGGCAATTTCGGCCCGGTCCCGGCGGTGCAAGTTGCGCAGGCATCGCCACCGCTACTGCCGCCCACCGAGGCCGCTGCGCCCTCCAGGTCCTGGTCCTGGAGCGGGCCGTTGGGCTATCCGGGCGACACCTGGGGCCGCGTGACGCAGGACTTGTCCGGCAAGACCGGCGCGGGCATCTCCACGTTCGTCAGCCAGGGCATCGACTGGTTCAAGCTGCCCGGCGACATCCTCTTCGATACCTACGCCGAATACCGGTACAGCAAGCGCTCGAAGGATGCCCGCTACTTCGACGCCGACGGACCGGCCCTGGGCCTGGTGCTGGTGCGAGCGCCCTTCCGGCTCGGCACCGAGTGGATCTGGCAGCGCGAGTCGCAGATCGACAACCACCGTGGCCGCACCGGCCGCGCGTACCTGAACTGGTACGCCGACTGGTACAAGTACCTGCGCAAGCATGGCGGCGAGGGCGAGGGCTACCAGATCCTCGGCTTCACGGGCTCGACCTGGGGCAAGGTCAACCAGGACCGCAACGGCCAGGCGATCTCGGGTTTCGTCAACGAGGGCATCGACTGGTTCGAGCTGCCATGGAGCTCGACCTTCAACACCTACGTCGAGCTGCGCTGGGGTTTCCGGACCAAGGACAACGACTATTTCAACACCTTTGGCCCGGCGGTCGGTGCCGAGATCGCGCGCGCACCGTTCCACTTCGGCATGGATTACTACTGGGAGCGGTACACCGAGCTCAAACAGACGGACCCGACCTGGCGCCTGTACCTGACCTGGTACTACAACTGGGACCTGGCCCAGCCGTTCCGCAATCCTTTCGCGGACTGAGGGTACTGGACTCCCGCTTTCGCGGGAGTGACGGTTAGAACGCGCCGCGCGCCTGCGCGGCCAGCAGCAGCATTCCCGCGTTCGAGAGCTCGCCGCCCTTCGCAGCGCGCAGCGCGCTGGTGAAGCGTGCGTCGAGCACCGCCGTGGCATTGCCCTCGTTGAGCTCGGCGGCCAGCCGTTCCAGGCAGGCCAGGCCCGTGGCCGGCAGTGGCGCCTCGCCGCCCGGCGCGCCGGTGACCACGTTGTAGAAGGCTTTCAGCGCCCCGGTTGCGGCCTGCGTGGCCGCGAACGCGAGCGTGGCGCGCCCGAGGTCCGGGTTGGAAGCGACGACGCCCTCGGCGCCGAGGCAGGAATCCTCGAGCGGCGTGAGGTTGTTCGGCGCCACGGCCGCGCCCACGCCGGCGCCCGGCCAGGTGGCCGCGATCTCGGGTTGCACCAGCGGACGCAGCAGGCGGGCCGCGCGGGCCGCCTGCGCCACCAGCGCCTGGCTGCGCGCGCCGAAACCGCGCCAGTCGCCGCGGCCGGACATGCGCTCGGCCTGCACCAGGAAATCGCCCTGGTAATCGGTGATCAGGGAGCCGCTCGAGAACGTGCGCGAGGAGAAATCGAAGGCGTGCCGCACCAGCCAGGCGCCCTGCATCTCGTAGGCGTGGCGGGCGTAGCCGTCGAGGATCATCAGCGCGCTGGCGCGGTCGTCCTCGCGGTTGAACGCCTCGGCGCCGGCCCACAGCGCACGGGCCATGAGCACCATCGCGCCGGCGTCCGAGGCTTCCGGCTTCGCGCCGTCCTTCACGCGCACGGGCACGAAGCCCTGTGCGTAGGGATCGTCCTTGGAATTCAGGATCAGCTTCTGTGCGGAGGGCAGCAGCGCTGCGTACAGCGTCAGGTCCTTGCGCTGCGCGGCGTACAGCAGCAGCGGGGCGATGTCAGCGGCGTAGAGCCAGTGATCCTTGCGCGCGGCGCCACCTTTGAGCGAGGCGCGCATGGAGGCGTCGAGCTTCGCGGCAGCGTCGTGCATTGCGGGGTCGGCGCCCGGGGTGCTGGCGGCCGGTAGCGCCACCGCTTCCGCCGGGGCCGCGCTGGCCACTGGCAGCGTCTCGCCCGAGGGCAGCAGCCAGTCCACCGGGTTCTGCAGCTGCAACACGCTCACGTTCTTGCCGAACTTTTCGCGGTACGCGGGCAGCTGCCTTTCAGCTTCCGCGCGCGTGGCCCAGGCGCCGGCGCGGAGCAGGTAACCGCTCTTGCGCTTCTCGGCGCGGGCGTACGGCGCCTCGGCGATGGGCTTGAGCGCCTCCAGCGCCTTGGCCTTGCCGGCGGCGGTGGCGAGCTGCAGCGACCAGTACGGCGCCGCGGGCGGGTGCGGACCGGTGTCGGCCACCGGTGCGGGCGCTGCAGCAGTCGCAGTGGCCGGCAGGGCCGCAGGCGCCGCCGTGGGGGAGGACGAGGGCTCGCTCGCGCAGGCGGTGAGGAGCAGGAAGGCAGCGAGGATGCAAATGCGGGTCATCGGGAAGCTCCGGTCTGCCGTCACTTAAAAAGCGTGCAACGCGTAGGCCGCGCGCAGCAGGGGGCCGGCGCTGTACAGCGGGGCGCCGCCGCCACCACCCGGCGCGGCGAGCGCGAGCATGTCGCCGGTCAGCGCCGCTTGCAGCGCGCTGGCGGCGTTGCGGTCGCCGAAATTCGCGGCGATGCGCGCGAGGCAGGCGTAGCCCGAGGAGCCGAGCACCGCATCGCCCACGGGCTTGCCGCTCTTGCGCTGGTAGTAGGCGTACAGGCGGCCGTCGGCATTCAGGCGCGAGCCATCGCCGGTGAAGGCGAGCACGCCCTTGGCGACGTCCGGCAGTCCGCGCTGCGCGCCTTCGGCGCCGAGGCAGGAATCCTCGAGCACGACGACGTCGTCCGGCGCGTAGCGCTGCGCGCCCATGCCGGCGAAATGCTCGCCGAGACCGGGCTGGATCACGGGCAGCAGCAGCTTGCTCGGGCTGACCGCGCGCTGGATCAGGTTGTACGCGCGTGCGCCCAGGCCCTTGGCGGCCGGCGCGGCGGCTTCGGTGTCGCTGATGAAATCAGCCTGGTAGGCCGGCAGCACCGAGGTCGCGGCGTAGGACTTGCTCGAGAACGCGTAGTACTTGCTCACCGACCAGACGCCCAGTTGCTCGCGGGCGTGGCGCGCATAACCGGCCACGACCTTCGCGGCCAGCGCGCGGTCGCCGGCGCGGTCGAATGCGCGGCCGCCGGCCCACAGCGCGCGGCCCATCCACAGCGCCTCCTCGGCGCCGGTGATCTCGGGGGCGGCGCCGTCCTTCTGGCGCCACAGCACGAAGCCGTCGGTGGCGGCGTCATCGCCGGTCACGACCAGCTTCTGCGCCTGCGGCAGCAAGCTTTCGTACAGCTCGCGATCCTTGCGCTCCGCCGCGTACAGCAGCATCGGCGCGACATCCATGCCGTAGGCGTAGCCGTCGCGGCGCGCGAGGCCCTGTTGCAGCATCCCGCGCACAGCGGCGTCGAGCTGCTGCGCGGCGGCCGTGTACTCGGGCGTGGCCCAAGCCTTGGCGGGGGCCCTGGCCGCGGTAGCGGGCCTGGCGGCCTTCGGGGATTGGGCCGCCTTGGGCGCGGCCAGTGCGGCGCCGGCAGTCAGCGCCAGCGCGAGGGCGCCGGCCAGGCGCAGGTCAGTCGTTCGCAACGGGTTTCGGTTTTTCATCGAGAGAGTCCTTGGTGTGCCCGCGTTGGTGCAGCACGCCGTTCCAGGTGTCTTCGCTGGCATAAACGCGCCAGCCGTCGCGGTCATACGCCAGCGTGTAGCCGGCGATGCCCTCGTTGTACAGGTGCGGGAAATTGTGCGCGACCTGGTCGCGGTGGCTGGCGTCGCGCTCGGGCGAGGGCACGGCCACCCATTCGGCGACGAGCCGGCCGGCGTTGACGCTCTGCTTGAAGCGGTCGGAGAAGGTCAGGTACAGGCCCTCACCCGAGCCGCGCGCGCCGATCACGGCGTAGCCCGTGTTCTCGTCGAGCATCAGGCCGCGCACCTCGCGCGACCAGAGGCCGAGTTCCAGGTCGCCTTCGTGCGGCGATTGCTCGATCCGGCCGGCGAGCGCCTCGAACCAGCCGTTCATGCCGACGGCCGGATAGCGCTGGAACAGCGCCAGGGAGCCGATGCAGCCGGCGGCCAGCAGCGCGGCCAGCAGCACCGGGTGGTCGCGCATCAGCATGCCGGTGGTCAGCAGCGCCATCACGCCGCCGATCACGAACACCAGGATGTCGGCGGGCGACTGCGTGAACTCGGCCCAGGTCGCGAGGCCCGAGGCGAACACCGGCATCGCCGCCAGCGCCAGGCCCGCAGCGTAGACGCGCGAGCGGCGCACCGAGGGCAGCTGCACCAGCAGCAGCACCGGGTAGCAGATCGCCAGCAGCATCGCGGAGATCGCCGTCGCGGACCAGAACTGCGTGCCGAAGGTGGCGCGCCACGGCAGGTATTCCGAGGAGATGCGCGCGCCGAGGAAGGGCGAGGCCGGGTCCTTGAGGAACGCGAGCGAATCGCCCGTGTAGATCCAGTTCAGCGCCAGCCAGATGCCGATCATGAACAGCAGCGGGCAGTACAGCACCAGGATTGGCGCGACCGGGTTCAGGCGCAGGATGTGCTTCTGCACCGTCAGCGGCAGCAGCGGCAGCAAGGTGATCGCGAGGTACAGCGAGCGCGCGTCGGTGATGAAGAACAGCAGCAGCACCAGGCCCAGCATCATGTGCGCGTGCAGGCTGTGCGAGTAGCGCAGCACGATCATGGACAGGCCCAGGCCGTAGTACAGCGAGATGCCGAGCATCTCGTTGCCGCCGTTGGTCGCGCTCCACAGGAACACCGGGTTCAGCGCGATCAGCGCCACCACCAGCACGATCATCGGCGGCGGCACGCCGATGCGGCGCAGGCGGATCGTGAAGTGCGTGAGCAGGCCCGCGGCCGCGGCGGCCGAGATGAAGTACGACATCTGCGGCGATTTCAGGCCCGGCATCAGCGCCAGCACCGTCAGCAGGTAGTACTGCACCTGCGGGTAGAGCAGCACGAAGCGGTTGAAGCCGCCCTGCGGCGCATCCATGCTGCCGACCACCGTGCTCCAGCTCCACAGCGCGGTGTCGTTGAGGTAGTGGCGCGACAGCAGCCACAGCGCGAGGCCCGCGAAGGCCGCGGTCAGCGCGGCCCAGTAGAGGGCCCAGCCCCACGGCTGCGCGCTCAGGCGCGAGTAGCGGCGCTCGACCGAGACGGGAACGTCGTCCTGGCGGCGGTCTTCCAGCAGGCTCATGTCGTCGCGCCCCTACTTCGTGGCTTGCGCCAGCTCGGCGGCGGTGTGCTTGCTGATGCCGTGCTGGGTCTTTTCCCAGTAGAACGGGTTGTGCACCAGCTGCCAGAGGCCCTTGTACGCGGCGATGGACATCAGCGCCCAGTAGAACGGTGCGGTGAACGCGTAGAACAGCAGCCGGTAATAGCCGCGCTTGTACGCGCCCATCATGAAGAAGTAGATCATCGCGGCGTTGCCGACCAGCAGGTTGAACAGCGAGAAGCTGACCACCCAGGGCGGGAAGTACAGGTCGAGGCCGGTGATGAGGTTGGTGGCCCAGCCGATGAACAGCAGCCACTGGATCGGGTTCATCAGCACGCAGGCGATGGTGCCGCCGATGAAGAACTGGAAGCCCCAGAAGCCGACCGCGCCGAGCGAACGGTACAGCTCGATCGGGTGGCGCATGTGGACGAGATAGGTCTGCATGTAACCCTTGATCCAGCGCGAACGCTGCCGGATCCAGTTGCCGACCCGCGTGTTGGCCTCCTCATACGTGGTGGCGTTGACGACCTGGCAGGTCAGGCCCTTCTGCGTCATGCGCACGCCGAGGTCCGCATCCTCGGTCATGTTGTACGGGTCCCACGCGAGCAGATCGCGCAGCACGTCGGTGCGGAAGTGGTTGGAGGTGCCGCCCAGCGGGATCGGGATGCGCAGCGCCTCGAGCCCCGGCAGCAACAGGTCGAACCAGGTCGAGTACTCGAGCGTGAACATCCGCGTCAGCCAGTTTTCCTCGCGGTTATAGTAGTTCAGGCGGGCCTGGATGCAGGCGACGTTCTTCGGCGCCTTGCGGAACGCCAGCACGACTTTCTTCAGCTGGTCGGGCTCGGGCTTGTCCTCGGCGTCGAAGATCGTGACGTAGTCGCCCTGCGCGAAGTGCAGGCCGTAGTTGCAGGCCTTCGGCTTGGTCTGCGGCTGGCTCGGAGGGATGCGCACGATCTCGAAGATGGACTCGAGCTGCAGCTTCTTGGCCGCCTCGATCGTCTCGACATCGCCCTCCTCGAGCAGCAGCTTGATGTCGAGCTTGGCGCGCGGGTAGCTGAGCTTGCGCAGCGCGTTGGCCAGGATCGGCAGCACCTCGGGTTCCTTGTACATCGGCACCAGCACCGTGTACATCGGCAGCTCGGAATCCTTCAGCCCGCGGACCTCGGCCAGCGGGATCTTGAACTCCGCGGCGTGCGAGGAGCCGTGCCACGACAAGAGCGCCCGCAGGCCGAAGGTAATGAGGTAGAACAGCGCGACGGCGGCGTTGACCGCGATCAGCGTGGTGGTGGGCGCGACGAAGATGCCGAGCAGGAGCGCGGAGAACACTGCGAACATCGCGAACAGCTGGCGGCCGGTGAACACGGTCTTGGCCGAGTACTGCGGCGTGGCGTCGGCCAGGCTCGACAGCGCGGCCTTGGTCAGCTCGCCGCCGAAGACTTTCTGCATGGTCCAGAGCAGGTCGAATTGCGAGGTGATCGCCACCTCGAACTGGTCGCCGTAGCGGCGCGCGCCGAACTCGTCGAGGTCCACGCCCTGGCGGCAGGTGACCAGCCAGACCACGCCGTTCTCCTCGCGCCACGGCATCACCATCAGGCGCTGGTACTCGGCCATGTCCTCGTGGCGCAGCAGCCATTCCTGCGGGCCGTCCTTGGTCAGGTCCACGAAGCGCTTGCCGAGCTGCGTGGCGAGTGCCTGGTAGAACTGGAACGAGCGCACGTAGCCCTGCGACAGCAGCACCTTGCCGACGCTGGTGCCCCACTGCTTGGAGAGCTTGAGCGCCTCGTCGAGCTGGTCGCGCGTGATGCGGCCCATGGCGACCAGGATCTCGCCGATCGGCTTGCCGCGGAAATCGGGCTTGGCCGCCGGCGCGGCCGCCTCGGGCTGCGCGTCGGCCGCAGGCAGCGCGTCCTCCGGCAGCGGAGGCGCGTCCCCGCCCGGCAGTTCCGGGGCAGCCATGGCTTGGGTTTTCTTACTCGCCGCGGTGACGGCGCGTCTTGGACCAGAGGTAGACCAGCAGCGCGGCGACCAGCAGCCAGGCCACCACGAACAGCACCGTGCGCCAGTGGCCGGTGGCGTTGAACCAGCCCTTGGCCTCGGGGTAGTCCACGCGGTAGTCCTTGGCCGAGCCCACGCGCAGCGCCATCTGCACGCCGCGGGGCCCGAGGAACGCCACGTTCTCGTCTTCGAACAGCGTGGTCCTGGACGGCACGTTGGCGTAGCCGCCGGTGGTCTTGAGCCAGGCGCCGCCCTGGCTGGCGGCCTCGACCATCTGCAGCACCGAGGTGCTGGTGTCGCGCGCGAAGTCGAGCAGCATCGCCGACTCGCCGGTGGCGTTGGAGCGCACGCGGACGCGGCCCTCGTCGAAGTGCACCCAGGCCTGCGGATCCCACTTGGCGTTGCCGACCACGAAGAACGGGCCGGTGGGCTTCACGCCCTCGCCCGGGTCGAACAGGCGCAGCTCGGGCGGCGGCACGTCGGGCCAGAAGTGGTCGCCCAGCGTGACCAGCAGCGGCACCACCTTGTCGGCGGCGGAGAGCGCGTCCTTGGCCACGTACAGCTCGAGCACGCGCTGGTGCGGCACCAGCTCGGCGAACGTGGACGGCCGCTCGTTCAACGGCTTGGTCTCGATGGTGGACTGCGGCGACACCGACAGCGGGAACGCCGCCTGCGACAGCTTGCAGATATCGCCGATCTCGTCGCGCTGTGCGATCACGCGCAGGTTGTTGCGCGCGCGCAGCTGCACGCGCGGCAGCTCGAACTCGAGCACTTCCTTCTCGCCCTTGCCCTTCAGCGCGGTCGAGTAGACCAGGCGGTCGTTGTAGAACGCCGAGACGATGGTCGGGCCGCGGATGTC
>JAYUGN010000350.1:0-8260 GCA_043767605.1 Gammaproteobacteria bacterium | reverse complement strand
TGTGGGCCGTGCGCAAGGGCGCGGGGCCGATGGTCGTGCTGGCCGGCCACACCGACGTGGTGCCGACGGGGCCTCTCTCGAACTGGGCCTCGGACCCGTTCACGCCGACCGAGCGCGAGGGCTACCTGTACGGCCGCGGCGCCGCCGACATGAAGAGCGGCCTGGCCGCCATGGTCTGCGCGGCCGAACGGCTCGTCGCGGGGGGCGGCGTCAAGGGCAGCCTCGCCTTCCTCATCACCAGCGACGAGGAAGGCCCCTGCCGTCACGGCACCCAGCACGTCTGCGAGGTGCTGCGCGAACGCGGCGTAAAACCGGACTACGCGATCGTCGGTGAAGCGACCGCGGCCGAGAACATCGGCGACCGCATCGTCGTCGGCCGGCGCGGATCCCTGGGCTGCGACCTGATGGTGCACGGCAAGCAGGGCCACGTCGCCTACCCGCTCAAGGCCGACAACCCGATCCACCGCCTCGCGCCGGCGCTGGCCGAGTTGATGGCGATGGAATGGGACCGGGGCAACGCGCATTTCCCGCCGACCACGTTCCAGGTCTCGAACATCCGTGCCGGCACGGGCGCCAACAACGTGATTCCCGGCAGCGCCGAGGCCGTGTTCAACTTCCGCTACTCCACCGAGTCCACCGCCGACGGCCTGCGCGCGCGCGCAAGCGAAGTGCTGGGCCGCCACCTGCCCAAGTTCGAGGCGAAGTGGTGGCATACGGGCGAGCCCTATTACACCGCCGCGGGCACGTTGAGGCAGGTCGCCGTCGCGGCGATCCTTGAAGTCACCGGCCGCACGCCGGAACTGTTCACCGGCGGCGGGACTTCGGACGGGCGCTTCATCGCGCCGCTGGGCACGCAGGTGATCGAGATCGGGCCGGTCAACGCCAGCATCCACCAAGTGGACGAGCGCGTATTGATCAGTGACCTGGAACTGCTGTCGCGGGTGTACGAAAACGTGCTGCGCAAGCTGCTGTCATGAAATTCGAGCCGGCCTGGCCACTGCGCCACGCGCAGGTGCAGTCGGCGCTGGCCTCGCTGAAGCTGCGCAACTGGCCGCGGCGCGGCCATCGCCTGGTCCGCGTGGCGCAGCAGCACGTGCTCGACTGCGGCGAGGGCGTGCGGCTGATGGGCCTGCACTCGGCGCAGCCGCATCCCAAGGGCCTGGTTGTGCTGATCCACGGCTGGGAAGGCAGCCACGAATCCGCGTACCTCCTTTCGCTGGCCTTCACGCTGTTCGACGCCGGCTACAACGTGTTCCGCCTGAACCTGCGCGACCACGGCGGCACGCACGCGCTGAACGAAGACCTGTTCCACTCGGCGCGCATGGGCGAAGTGCTCGGCGCGCTGCAGGCGATCCGCAAGATCGACGCGGGCTCGCCCTGGTTCGTGGTCGGCTTTTCGCTGGGCGGCAATTTTGCACTGCGCGTGGGCCTGCGAGGCGGCCAGCGTGGCGTCGAACCGGATCTCTCGGTCGGCGTCTGCCCCGCGATCAATCCAGGCGCGACACTGCGCGCCCTCGACACCGGCCCCAAGCTGTTCCACAAGTATTTCATCGCCAAGTGGCGCGCCACGCTTGCAGCCAAGGCGGCGGCCTGGCCCGGCAAGTACGATTTTTCGCAGGTGATGGCGCTCAGCAATTTCACGCAGATCACGGCGCACTTCGTCGAGCGCTACACCGAGTACGGAGCGCTCGACCGCTACCTCGCCGAGTACACGCTGACACCGGAAATCCTCAAGGCCTCGCCCGGCAAGCTCGCGATCATCACGGCCCAGGACGACCCGGTGGTGCCTTTTTCCGATTTCCACGGCCTCGAGGATTCACCGCATCTGCGCTTCCTGGCGCCGAAGAACGGCGGCCATTGCGGTTTCGTCGAATCGTTCCGCCTGCGCAGCTGGGCCGAAAAACGGATCCTGGAGATGTTCCAATAAAGGGGACGCACACCTTTATCACGGTGGTCCTGTGCGCAGATAAAGGTGTGCGTCCCCTTTATTGGATCGGCTTGGCGCGGTTGATGCCAAAGGCGAACAGCGCCGGAAAGAAGCGCTTGAGGTAGACAGCGACCTTCTCCTTGCCGACCAGCACTTCGTCCCTGTCCTTGCCGACGGCGCGCCAGATCTGCGCGGCGCAGTCTTCCGGCGCCATGCCCTTGGCGATGCTCGGATCGAGCTTGCCCCACTTGCCGCCCTTGCCGTCCACCGCGTTGAGCGTGACGTTGGTGCGGATGTAACCCGGACAGGCGATCGTGACTTTCACGCCGTCGCGCCAGTGCTCGGCGCGCAGGGCATCGTAAAAGCCGTGCAGCGCGTGCTTGGCGGCCGAGTAGCCGCTGCGCATCGGCGAGGAGATGTAGCCGACCACGCTCGAGACCACCACGATGTGGCCGGCCTTGCGCGCGATCATGCCGGGCAGCAGCGCTTTGCTGAGCGCGACGGTGGCGAAGAAATCCAGCTCGAAGATCTGGCGGTAAACGTCCATTGTGGTGTCGAGCACCATCGAGCGCTGCGACACGCCGGCGTTGTTCACCAGCACGTCGATAGGCCCGAAGTGCTTCTCGGCCGCGGCGACGACCGCCGCCGGATCGCCCATGGCGAGCAGGTCCACCGGGTGCACGGCGGCGCTGGCCGGATTGGCACAGAGCGCCTTCACGCGCTCGAGCTCGGCTGCGCGCCGCGCGCTCAGCACGACCTTGGCGCCGGCCTTGCTGGCGGCGATCGCCAGCGCCTCGCCGATGCCGCTCGATGCGCCCGTGATCCACACCACTTTGCCTGCCAGCTGCGTCATCGTGTCCCCTCACCCTGCCCTCACCCCGGCCCTCTCCCGCAAGCGGGAGAGGGCGCCTTACGCGGCTTTTTCGAGCTTCTGTTCCCACTTGCCGAGCGCGGCGAGGCCGTTGAGGTGCGCGCGATGCAGGTAGGCGTTCTGGCCGGCCCCCACGTTTTCCTTCTTGCCCAGCCAGGCCTTCAGCGCCGCCGACTGCAACGCGCGGCCATAGGAGAACGACAGCGGCCAAGGGCCCCCGCCGAGCCCGGATCCCAACTTGTTCATCTCGTCGAGATGCGCCGTGGCGTCTTCGTCCGACTGGCCGCCCGAGAGGAATGCGATGCCCGGCACGGCCGGCGGCACGTGGCGCTTGAGCATGCGCAGCGTCGCGGCAGCCACCGTCTTGCGATCCGCCTGCGTCGCGCACTTCTTGCCCGAGATCGCCATGTTCGGCTTCAGGATGATGCCTTCGAGCAGGACCTTGGCGTAGTACAACTCGCTGAATGTCTCCTGCAGGATCCAGCTCGTCACGTCCTCGCAGACCTGGATCGTGTTGTCGCCGTCCATCAGCACTTCCGGCTCGACGATGGGGACGATGTCCTGTTCCTGGCACAGCGCGGCGTAGCGCGCGAGGGCCTGGGCGTTCTGGTGGATGGCGGTGTAGCTGGGCGCGCCGTTGCCGATAGTGATCACGGCGCGCCACTTCGCAAAGCGCGCGCCAGCGGCCTTGTACTTCGTCAGCCGCTCGCGAAGGCCGTCGAGGCCCTCGGTGATCGTCTCGTCCTTGAGGCCGCCCGGCAGCGGCTTGGCGCCCATGTCCACCTTGATGCCCGGGATGATGCCCTTGGCCGCCAGCAGTTTCGGGAACGGCGTGCCGTCCGCCGATTTCTGGAACAGCGTCTCGTCATAGAAGATCACGCCGCTGGTGTTCTTCTCCACGCCCGGCGCAGTGAACAACAGGTCGCGATAGGCGCGGCGGTTCTCTTCCGTGTTCTCGACCTTGATGCCCTCGAAGCGCTTGCCGATCGTGCCGTTGCTCTCGTCGGCGGCGAGGATGCCGCGGCCGGCGGCCACCATGCCGCAGGCGGTGTCGTTCAGGGTCTTCTCGTTCATGGCATCACTCCGGCGCGGGTTCTTGATTTTGAGGGGGCGAATTCTAGGACATCGGACCGCAGGCCGCAGCCCGTGGTTCAGTGCCGGACCATTCCGGCAATTCTGGGCCCGGAGATCGTGACGTCGTAGTAAGTGGCGGTTTTCAAGACCACCAATCGATGACACGCAGCGTCCTCACGCACGGGAAATGCCCGACATTGCGCGTGGCGACGACCCGCCCGTGCGCCAGCGCCGTCGCGGCAATCAGGACATCTTCAGTGCCGACGGGCTGGCCCTCTTTCGCGAGCTCGGCGCCGATGTCGCCAGCGAGCACCGCCTCGCGCTCGCCGAACGCCAGGATCTGAACCCGCGCCGGCCCCGCACACAGGGTGAGGGCCGCGGCTTTTTTGCATATATGGCGGAGAGGGAGGGATTCGAACCCCCGGACCCTTGCGAGTCAGCGGTTTTCAAGACCGCCGCATTAAACCGCTCTGCCACCTCTCCGCGCAGGCGCAAGGATACCTGTGTCATCCCGAGTGCCGCGAGGGATCCTACGCCCGGCTGACCTGCCGCCGCCCCACCGGGAAATACTCGAAGCCGTAATCGGCCAACAGCTCGGGGTCGTAGAGGTTGCGGCCGTCGAAAATGACCGGCGCCTTGAGCAGCTTCTTCAGCTCCGGGAAATCCGGGCTGCGGAATTCGTTCCACTCGGTCACGACCACCAGGGCGTCGGCGCTGCGCGCAGCCTCTTCGGCGCTGGCGCAAATCTTCACCGGCTTGCCGCGGTAGAGTTTCTTCGCCACCGCGCCCGCTTGCGGATCGAACGCGCGCACCTTCGCGCCGGCGGCCAGCAGGCCCTCGATGACGACCTGGCTCGGCGCCTCGCGCATGTCGTCGGTGCCGGGCTTGAAGGCCAGGCCCCATAGCGCGATCGTGCGGCCCTTGAGCTTCGCGCCGAAATAGCGCTGGATCTTCTCGAAGAAGCGCTGCTTCTGGCGCTGGTTCAGCGCGTCCACGCCGCGCACGAGTTCCGGCGCATAGCCGGCGCTGGAGGCGGTGTGGGCCAGCGCCTTCACGTCCTTCGGGAAGCACGAGCCGCCGTAGCCGCAGCCCGGGTAGATGAACTGGAAACCGATGCGCGAGTCCGAGCCGATGCCGATGCGCACCTGCTCGATGTCGGCGCCGACTTCCTCGGCGATGTTGGCGAACTCGTTCATCAGGCTGATCCGGGTCGCCAGCATGGTGTTGGCGGCGTACTTGGTCAGCTCGGCCGAGCGCGCCTTCATCACGATCAGCTTGTCGTGGTTGCGGTTGAACGGCGCGTACAGCTCGCGCATCAGCTTCACCGGCTTGTCGCGGTCGGCGCCGATGACGATGCGGTCCGGCTTCATGAAGTCGTCGATCGCGGCGCCTTCCTTCAGGAACTCCGGATTGCTGACCACGTCGAAGTCGTGCTTCACGCGGCGGCGCTTGAGCTCGCCGTCGATGGCCTTGGCCACCGCATCGGCCGTGCCGACCGGCACCGTGGATTTGTCCACGATCACCTTGTAGTCATCGAGGTGCGCGCCGATGGTGCGCGCCACGCCGAGCACGTGCGAAAGGTCCGCGCCGCCGTCCTCGCCCTGTGGCGTGCCAACGGCGATGAAGATCATCTGGCCGTGGAGCACGCCCTGTTTCGCGTCGGTCGTGAAGCTCAGGCGGCCGCCGGCCGCGTTGCGCTTGACCAGCTCGGCCAGCCCCGGCTCATAGAAAGGCACCTTGCCGCGGCGCAGCTGCGCGACCTTGCCGGCGTCGGTGTCCACGCAGACGACGTGGTTGCCACGCTCGGCGAAGCAGGCGGCCGTGACCAGCCCGACGTAACCGCTGCCAAAGATCGAAATTCGCATGGGGGGAGGATAGAGTGCGTGTACAGAAAAAAATAGCGGTACCGTGCTTCAGGGAGATGACATGGCGACGAAAACCTTTCGCGGGTGCGCGTTCCTGGCCGCGGGCCTCTCGCTAGCCGCGCCGGCCTCCGCGGCGCCGGCCTATCAATACCTGCAGCCGCCTTCATTGCTCGCCCCGGACTTCGGCGAGCCCTCGATCGCGTTCAACCCCGCGAGGCACTCTGGCCTCTACCAGTCCGGCCTGAAAACCCTGCGGTACACGCTGCCGGAATACCGCAAGG
The DNA here is from genome assembly GCA_043767605.1 of Gammaproteobacteria bacterium. Taxonomy (GTDB): domain Bacteria; phylum Pseudomonadota; class Gammaproteobacteria; order Nevskiales; family Nevskiaceae; genus JACPFV01. The sequence continues at coordinate 2,242 of JAYUGN010000350.1, read as the reverse complement.
ACGACGCACTGAACCCCGGAGGCCTCCCCGAGGTTTGCGACACGGTGTGGGAAGACGTCTCGCCGCCGAACCAGACCACGACGCTGGATCCCATCGGCGTCGGCGATCCGGTGGCCGGGCGCTACTACGCGAGCCAGCTGGCGGTGAAGTCGAGCCTCCTGAACTACACCGACGACGACGGCGCCACCTGGCATCCGAGCACCGGCGGCTCTCCGGGCGCGTCGGGGATCGACCACCAGAGCGTCGGCTGGGCGCCGTATGTCGCCGGCGGACTGGCCAGGCCGCTGACGGCCTACCCTCACGCCATTTATTACTGCGCGCAAGACAGCGACAACGTCGAGACGCGGATCCTGCGGGGCGTCGAGGCGACCTCGAGCACTGCCGGATACGCCAACTGCGCGCGCAGCGACGATGGCGGCGCCACGTTCCTTCCGCCGGTCACCACCTACACGACGCTCGAGTGCGACGGTCTGCATGGGCACGTGCGCGCGGCGCCGGACGGCACGGTCTACCTGCCGAACAAGAATTGCATCACCGCGCAGGGCGTGGTGGTGTCCACGGACAACGGCACCACCTGGGCCATTCGCCACGTGACCGGCAGCCTGCCCGGCCGGACGGACCCGCAGATTTCGCTGGCCAGCGATGGCACCGGGTATTTCTGTTACACCAACGGCGACGGCCACCCGCACGCGGCGGTCACTCACGATCGCGGCCTGACGTGGGTGAACGACAGGGACCTGGGCCTGCCGGTCGGGGTGGTGACGGCGGTGTTCACCCAAGGCACGGCCGGCGACGCCGACCGCGCGGCCTGCGGCTTCATCGGCACCACGACTTCGGGCAACTCGGAGTCCGAGGATTTCCCGGGCATCTGGCACGCCTACATCGCGGTGACCTACGACGCCGGCCTCAGCTGGTCGGTCGTGAACGCGGCGCCGGATCACCCCGCGCAGGGCGCGGGCGGCATCTGCACCGCGGCGCAGTTCTGCGGCAGCAACCGCAACCTGCTCGACTTCAACGACATGACGATCGACGATCGCGGCCGGCCGCTGTACGGCTTCGCCGATGGCTGCACGGGCTTCTGCGACCTGGATCCGAACCAGGTGGGCCGTGGCGCCCAGGCCACGATCCTGCGCATGGCCGGCGGCAAGTCGCTGTATTCGCGTTTCGACCAGGGCGAGCCGCACGCGCCGCAGGCGGCGTGCCTGTCGGGCCAGCGCTATCAGGGCGGCTCGGAGCTCTGGTGGCAACCGCCCGCGTACGCAGGCGGCGCGCCGCTCAGCGGCTATCGCATCTACCGTGGCACCGCACCCACCGGCAACGGCACCTTGATCGCATCCACGGGCGCCAACCCCCAGTTCACCGACAGCAGCGCGGACTCGGGCGTGGCGGATTACTACTACACGGTCGTCGCGGTGAACGCGGCCGGTGCCAGCGTGCACAGCAACCGCATCCGCTTGCCCCTGTCGTCGGGCACGCTCACCGAAACGGCCTGCGTGAAGCCCGGCCTCACGATCTTCGAAGATCCCGAGGGCGATGCCTCGGACCACGACCCGGCCCACGACGCGCTGCGCTTGTCCGTTTCGCAGCCCGCCTCGGCCAGCGGCGATTACGCGCTTTATTTCCACCTGAAAGTCACCAGCCTCGCAACGGTGCCCGCGGCCACGACCTGGTCCGTCAATTTCTGCTCGCCGGCGTTCCCGTGCGTGAACCCCGACCCCTTCACGCAGGCCTACGGCGCAGACAACCAGTACTACACGGTGCGAATGTCCACGGTCGCGCCGGCCAGCGCGGCGGCGCCGGCCTTCGAGATCCTGCAGCCGGTCGCCGGCGGCGCCTCAGCCGAGAGCCGCACCGTCGTCGCGGCGCGCGCCGACAGCCGCTACGACACCGACGGCACGATCAGCATTGGCGTGAACGCCGCGGACCTCGGGCTCCCGCGCGATGGCGCCGGCTCGGACCGCCTGCGGCAGTTCCAGGCCGCGATCCAGCTCACCACACAGCTGGCGGGCGTGACGTCCAACGTCGGCGAGGACTCGATGCCCAACGACGGCGTCGGCACCGGCGAATTCGTCACGCTGGGCCTGGACACCTGCTCGCCCAACACGCCGCCGCTCGCAGCGCTCGCCTCCGATGTGGACGGCGGTCCCTCGCCGCTGGACGTCGTGTTCGACGCCAGCGCCTCGAGCGATGCCGAGGACGCGATCGCGGAATACACGTTCGATTTCGGCGACGGCAGTGCGCC
>JAYUGN010000349.1:0-20578 GCA_043767605.1 Gammaproteobacteria bacterium | reverse complement strand
AGTCGGTTGAGCATCAGCGGCGAAGATACCGGATCACCGCGGCGAGCAGCGCCAGCACCGCGAGCGTGCACACGACGCTCGGCCCGGCCGGCAGGTCGAAGGGCACCGACAGCCACAGGCCGAGCCCATATCCGCCCGCGCCGATCGCATACCCGAGCGTGAGACCTTTCTTCTCCGGCAGGCCGTGCGCGGCGAGGGCCGGCAGGATCAGCGTGGCGAACACGAGGTACACGCCGACCAGTTGCACCGAGGCCATCACGGTCAGTGCGAACAGGAAATAAAACGCCGCCGTCACGCGCCGCGCCCAGAAGAACCACAGCGCCAGCACCAGCGCATACAGTGCCGCCACCGGCCAGACCTGCGCGAAGCCCACCCACAGGATCTGCCCGGCAAGCAGCTCCTGCATGTGCTCGGCGCCGTGCGGATTGCGCGACAGCACCAGCAGCGCCACGCTCGCCGCGATCACGTACAGGCTGCCGATCAAGGCCTCCTGCACGTGCCGCAGCTTGCGCTCGGTCCACGCGAGCAGCCCGCTGCCGAGCAGCGCCGCCGTGCCCGCCGCGACCTGGCTGCCGACGCCGGCGCCTTCCATCTCGGTCCAGCCCAGCGTGCCCGCCACGATCACGCCGAGCGCGGCGATCTGCGCGATCGTGATGTCGATGAAGATGATGCCGCGCTCCAGCACGCGGCGGCCCAGCAGCACATGCGTAGCGACCACCAGCAACCCCGCGCACAGCGGGGCACCCATCAGCGACCAGTCGAAGGTGAAGTTCATTTCGCGCTGCCCGTGGCCTGAAGCAGGCGCGTGATCAGCACGTCGTAGAAGCCGAACAGGTCGTCCGCGCCGGGCGCGCCGCCGACCGAGAACGGCAGCTGCACGGCCGGGATGTGGGCCTGCTCCGACAACCACTGCGAGCCGCGCGCGTCTTCATACGAGGAATAGACCACGGCCTTGACCGGCTGCGCCTTCACGATGGCGAGCACGTTCTGCAACTGCGCGCCGCTGGGCGGCACGCCGGGCTTCGGCTCCAGCGTCGCCACTTCCTTCACGCCGAGCCAGTCGTAGAGATACACCCAGGTTTTGTGGTGGCTCACGACCACCGCGCCCTTCAGTGGCGCGGCTTTCACTTTCAGCGCCGCCAGCGATTTTTCCCAGCGCGCGCTGAAGTCGGCGTAGCGCCGGGCATAGGCCGGCGCGTGCGCGCCGTCCACTTCGGCGAGCCGCGCCGCCAGCGCCTTGGCCACCGGCGCGAGGTTTTGCGGGCCGGTCTGCACATGCGGGTTGCCGTAGGGGTGCACGTCGCCGAGCGAGCGGTCCACCGAGGAGGGCACCTCCAGCATCTGCACGAACTGGCTCGCCTCGAAGAAGCCCGGCTGTCCCGGCGCGACCTTCGGGTTGTTGGCCTTTTCGTTCAGCGCCGGCAGCCAGCCGATCTCGAGTTCCGCGCCGGTGCAGATCACCAGGTCGGCCTGGCGAAACTTCGCGATCAGGCTCGGCCGCGCCTGCACCTGGTGGACGTCCTGCAGCGCGGTCGAGGCGCTGTAGGCCTCCACGTCCTCGCCGCCGAGGACCTTGGCCAGCGCGGCCCACTCGGGTTCGCAGGTGAAGACCTTCAGCGTGGCGGAGGCGTCCTGGGCAGCACCGAGCGCCAGCATGGCCAGCAGCATCGAAAGGGTTTTCAGGTTCTTCATCGGCGGCTCCTAGTACTGGTGCGCCGGGTGGGCGCCCAGGCTGTAGATGAACTGCACGAAGAATTGGTCGTCCTTCACGTTGCCCGGACGCGTCGCATCGCTGTTGTACTGAACGCGGATGCGCGAAAACTCACTGTTGGAGAAATCGAGCATCGCGCTGCCGCGCTGCGGATCGAGGCTGTTGTCGGCCAGGGTGACGAACGTCGTGTTGCCGGGCGCCGGCGTGCCGAGCCGGTTGTCCGAGCTGAGCCAGTCGTAGCGCAGTCCCGCGCGCCAGCGCGGCATGAACTGGTAAACGACCTGACCGTAGGCAGCGTCCTGCTTGCCATTGAAGGTGCTGGCGGTGGCCGTGCCCGAAGGGTCGAACACCAGATCGCCGCGATCGTCGCCGTGGAAATACTCGGCGGTGACCACGAGGTTGGTCGAAGCGACGTTGCCCCCCGGCGCCCACTTGAAGACGAAGTCGGCGATCGAGACGTTGCTGGTGCCGTTGAACGCGGCATCGTTCGGCGCCTCGCCAGTTGCGCGCGCATCCGCATTGGTGTGCAGGTGCGAAAGTCCCACACGCCAGCTGCCGCCTTCACCGGCATCGCCTCCCAGGTGAAGGAAGCCGGTGAACGCGTTGACGCCGTTGCGCTTGCCGCCGCCGCCGGGGAACGCATCGCCGCGAAACCCTTCGCCGCCGATTTCCAGCAGCAGGTCGGTGGGCGCGACCCAGCGCAACTGCACGCCGTCGTCCTGCAGCTGCGTGTTCAGTAGCACGCGGTACGCCAGCGGTGCATCCACGAAATCCCAGGCGTGCGCGTGCACGTGGTTCAGGTAGCCGATTTCGGACTTGAAGCGCCCGATCTTTGCCGCGAGACCGTACGGCAGCGCGAGCGTGTTGGCGTAAGCCTCCTCGACCGTGATCGAGCCTTCGGGCGCCAGCGACAGCGTGGCCCAGCCGTGCCACTGGTCGTCGATGTTGCTCTCGAGGACCATCTCGGTCTCGCCGAGCGAGAAGCCCTCAGGCGCGAAGTCAGTCTCGGGGCCGCGCAGCACGCCGGCGATTTCAGCCGGGGACGTGGAGCGGTAGTCCGAGAACTGGCTGTCGAGAATCAGGCTGATCTTGGGATTGAAGGCGGTGCCGCGCTCGGCGGCCCAGGCTGAGGTCGGGACAAGCGGTGCGGCCAGCGCAAGGCTGGCGCCAACGGCAAAAAGAAAACGGGATGACATGTGCAGCTCCTCAAAAGACGAATGAACGCCGCGCGATGTGCGCGGCACGGGTCTTCTAGAGGATCTGCGGCGGGCCCCGGATCGGGTAGTGGCGCCCGGGCGCCGTGAAGATGCGGGCAACGACCGCGGCTTCCGGCGCGGCGTCGGCGAAGGCGAGGTCCAGCGTCGGCGCCACCGGCAGCGCGCCGCTACCGGCGCCGTGGGCGTAAACGCAGATCGCGCAGCTGTGCGCGGCGTTGGGCGACAGGCCGTGGTCGGAATTGTGCGCGGCCGCCATGAACTGGCCGGCCAGCACGAAACCGGCGAGCAGCAGCGAGATCAGGGAGCGGGGCATGCGCATGACGGGCCGATTGTAGTCCTTATCCCGGCGCGCCCGGCTTAAAGGCCCTTAAGGAAGCCCGCGAACAGCACCGCGAATCCGCCGATCTCGGCGGCCATCAGCAGCCACATGAATGTCGCAATGGAACCCGGCGGCAAGGTGAGGCTGCCGACCTTGTGCGGCTTGCGCATCTGGTTGTCGGTGTCGCGCAAGATGCCGTGCAGGATGTAGCCGCCGATCGCCAGCGCGAAGAACGCCAGCGGCAGGGCTGCGGCGACGAGGTTGGTCATCGGCGAATACACGGAAAGGCCGGCGAACACGGCCAGCAGCAAGGACGCGAAGCTGTACAGCAGCGCGGCGCGATGGGCGATGTCCACGTAGGCCGGCGCGGTGGCGGTGGCCGAGCGGGCGATGTGGAAATATTTCCACGCGCCCGTCAGCAGCCCGGTCATGAAGAACACGCCGGCCGAGACGAGGCACAGGCGCACCGCGGGCAGCTGCAGGAATTCAGTCATGTCCCATCTTAGCGGTCGCGCGGAGTGGGCTGGAGCTTGCTAGGCTTTCAGCCACACCGGACAAACCACCGAGGGGCCATGAAAAAGTCCATGCTTGTTTCCGCGATGCTGATGAGCGCCACGACCGCGATCGCCGAGGCCCCTGCCGCGGGCAAGACCACGGTCGGCGTCTCGCTCGATGCCTCGGTCCTGCTGGGCGTGGGCCTGTCGGTGGGCACGCCGCTGCCGTACAACCTGAACGCGCGCGCGATGGTCCACAGCTTCAACTACAGCCGGGACTTCGAGGACCAGGGCGGCAACTACGACGGCAAGCTGAAGCTCAACACGGTCGGCGCGATGCTCGATTACCACCCGTTCGCCGGCGTCTTCCGCCTGACCGCGGGCCTGATGTCGAACGGCAACAAGATCAACCTCAAAGGCGTGGCGAATTCGAACAGCGAGTACCAGATCGGCGACTGCTATTTCACCTCTAACTCGTCCAACCCGCTGACGGTCAACGGGGACGTCGGTTTCAACAGCCTGGCGCCGTACCTGGGCTTCGGCTGGGGCGGGAACATGAATGCCGAACCCGGCTTCTACGGCCTGTTCGACCTCGGCGTGATGTTTTCCGGCGCGCCCGCCGCGAAGCTCAACGCGTCCGGCTCGGCGGTGGTGTCGAACAATCCGAACAATGCGCCTAACGGCTGCACGCCCGGCACGCTCGTGCCTGACGCGACCAGCCACCCGACCGTGCAGCGCGAACTGCGCGACGCCGAGACCGCCTTCAACGACAAGGCCTCCAACTACAAGCTCTGGCCGAACATCTCCTTCGGCCTGGGCTGGCGCTTCTAGAAGGCTGCGCGCTGAGGCTAGAGCCGCATCAGCAGCATGACCCACAGCGCCAGCAGCACGAAATTGCCGAGGGCGAAGAAGGCCAGGCGGTGCATCACGTTGTTGTAGACCAGATGCACAAGCGTGTGGCCCATGCGCAGGGCCACGAAGGCCCAGGCCAGCGTCACGGCCGCGCCGGTCACGTGCTGCGTCACGTAGAACACGATGCACACGACGTAGAACAGCACCGGCACTTCCATCAAGTTCATGAAGTTCCGGTTCGGCAGCGAGACGCTCGCCGGCACCGCGGCCGATTCGCCGAGCGCGAATTCCCTCGGGTGCAGCCGCGAGGCGAGGCGGCGGAAGCCGATCAGCGACAGTACCAGCAGGGTCCAGCCCACGAGGGCGAGTACCGGGTAAAGCAGCAAAATCTGGTTCATCAACGATCTCCTGGGTCCCGCTTGCGCGGGAATGACGGGGTTAGCGGGCGTTCTGCAGCGTAGCCTGATCGAAGTCGCGTTCCTTCAGCCCGCTCCTGAACTTGTAGTCCTTGAACGTGAGCGTGGTGCTCTTGCCGGTCTGCTGGTTGACCATGTCGAGCTTGCCCGGCCGCCAGTACTTGCCGAGGTACTGCTGGTAGTCGGCCAGCACCAGCACCTTGAGCAGGCTTTGCTTGCGGTCGTAGTACTCGATCTTGAACGGCCGGTACTCGGCCTGGTCCATCCAGACCACCTGCCGCGTGTAGCCGGAGTCCGGGTCCCTGGGCGCGCGCTCGACCACGAACATCGGCTTGCCGTCGAGCGCTTCGTCGCGCAGCCACTTCCAGGAATATTTTTCCGGCTCCTGCGAGCCGAGGTCTTCGTAGGCGAACTCGCTGCCCATGAACGGCCCGGACTTGTTGTTGCTGGCGATGCGCTTCACGCGCTTGAGCGCCGGCAGGTACAGCCAGCGGTCGTCATCACCCTTCTTGTGCGTGTAGGTGAGCAGCGCGGTGCCGGAGACATCCTTGGGCTGGTCGAACACGATCAGTGACTTGTCGCCGTCAGCCTTCATCTCGAGGATGCGGCTGCGGATCTCGCGCTTGCTCTGCTCGCCCTGCTTGTTGCGCAGGATCATCTGCAGCGTGGCGCTGGCATCGCCGAAGCCTTCGTTGCGCTGGTCGGCCTCGGCCGCGATGGCCAGGCCCTTGCCCTCGGGCGACTCGGCCGCGCTGGGCGGCGACACGGCGGCGCGTAGCGGCACAGCCGCCAGCAACAGCGGGGCGAGCAGCAGCGGGATCAGGGATGCGCGCATGTCATTTCTCCGTGGCGAATTCCGCGCTGGACTTGCGCGCGGGTTCGCGGTCGATCAGCAGCACCAGCAGCGGCGTCAGGTACAGGTCCATCGGCAGCGCGGCGAGGATGGTGATGGTGGTCAGCGCCGCCAGCGTGGCGTTCGGCGTGAACGCCGAGAACGACAGGATCGCAAAGCCCGAGGCGAGGATCAGCGTCGTCACGATCATGGCCGAGCCGGCCTCGTGGAAGGCGTAGCGCACCGAGTCTTCCGGCGTCTTGCCGTGCTCGCGCCGCGCGCGCAGGTACTTGTCGAGGAAGTGGATGGTGTCGTCCACGATGATGCCGATGACCGTGTTCAGCACCACCGCCATGGTGAAGTTGATCTCGCCGTCCACCAGCGCCCAGATGCCGAAGGCCATGCCCAGCGGCAGCAAGTTGGGAATCAGGCTGAACAAGCCGAACTTCAGGCTGCGCAGGCCCGGCAGCAGCAGCAGCGAGATCGCGATCACGGAGAACGGCAGCGACAGGAAGTTGCTCTGGATATTGCGCTCGGAGATGTACGCGAACATGACCCCGGGCCCGACGCCGTGCGTTTCCATGCCCGGCGTGTGGGTTTTCATCCACGCGTAGGCGGCCTGCTCGATCTCGCGCGTCTCGCGCGACTTCAGGTGCCTGAAGATCACCACGAAGCGCGTGGACGACTTGTCGATGTTGACCAGGTTGTTGAGGTCGAGCCCGAACGGCAGCGACATCTCGTACAGCAACAAATACTGCGCGGCGAGATCGCGCTCGGCCGGGATCCGGTAGTAGGCCGGGTCGTCGCCGTGCATGCTCTTGTTGAGCTTGCGGAACACGTCGGTGATCGAGCCGACGTACATCACCTTCTCCGCGTACGGCCCGCCGCGCCACCACTGTTCGAAGGCCTCCAGCCGCTTCAGGTAGGCCGGGTCCGAGATGCCATCGGGCTCGCCGGCCTTCAGCGAGAACTCGATGGCGTAGATGCCGGTCAGGTGCTCGACGACGAAGTCGGTGTCGTCGCGGAACGCAATGCCCTTGCCGAAGAAGTTCACGAACTTGTCGTTGGCCTCGTTCAGCGGCGCCAGCGCGGTGAGGCCCAGCACGATCGCCAGCGAGGTCCACAGCACGGGCTTGCGGTGCTTGAGCACGAATTCGCCGTGGCGGTCCATCCACTGCGTGATGCGAGAAGTCTTGCGCTCGACCGGCACGTGCGCCGGCAGGATCGCGAGCAGCGCCGGCAGCAGGAACATGGACAGCGCCCAGCTCAGCATGCCGCCCATCGAGCAGATGTTGCCGAGCGCGGTCAGCGGTGGCGAGTCGGTGAAGTTGGTGCCCAGGAAGCAGATCGAGGTCGTGGCGCTGGTCAGGAACACCGGGATGAAGTTGAGCTTCATCGACGCGACGATGGCCTCGTGCTGGCCCATGCCGGTGCGCATCAGCGCGAACATCGTCAGCGCCACGTGCACGCAGTCCGCTACGGCCAGCACTGTCACCACCATCGGCGCCACCGCCACCGGCGGCGTGAGGTCGATGCCGAGGTAGCCGGCCAGGCCCATGGCCGAGGCCGAGGCGAGCGAGACGATGGTGAGCGTGGCCAGCGTCGCCCAGCCCGAGCGCAGCATCAGCCACATGATTGCGAAGATCGCGAAGTACATGGCCGGCACCAGCAGCTTCATGTCGGCGAGCGCCGCCTCGTTGAAGGCGTTGCTCATCAGGTTGCCGCCGGTCAGGTAGATCTTCAGGTCCGGATGCTTCGCCTGGACCCGGTCGCGCAGGTCTCGCGCGGCCTTCACCGCCGCGGGCAATTCCGCAGGCGACTGCTGCGGCAACTGCGCCACCACGTTCACGCCGGTCACGTCGCCGCTGCCGGACAGCAGCCGGTGCAGCAGGATCGGGTCGTGCAGCGCGATGTTGCGCATTGCCTGGATGCGCTCGGGCGTCAGCACCGCCGAATCCGGCAGCAGCGCGGCCACGGTCAGGTCGTCGCCGCTGGCCGAGGTGTTCTGGTAGTTGGTGATCGAGTCGACGCGGATCGCATACGGCAGCTTCCAGCCCTCGCGGGTCAGTTCGCGCACCGCCTCGAGCACCTGGGGCTGGAACACGTCGCCGGACACCGGCGCCACCGCGAAGAAGGTGTTGTCGTTCTTGGTGTAGATGTTCTGCAGCTCGTTGAAGGCCTGCAGCTGCGGGTTGTCGGGGCCGAAGTAGACGCGGAAGTCGGTCGAGAACTCGAGCCTGGCGGCGCCGGCCACCATCGCGGCGACCGCGGCGAGGCTCAGGGCGACCACCCGCCAGCGGTGATCCACCAGCCACTGCGCATAACGGCCGACGGCGTTCTCGAAACGACTGGGGACGTGTCCGGATGCGGAGGAGCTCACAGGCCTATTATGCTTTGTGCGGGGTGTGTGGTGACCAGGGAGCATCTGTGGAAAATAATGACAACAGCATGAACGACCTCTTGCGTGCACTGCGCACGCGCGTGCCGGTGGATGCCGCCGCGCTGCTGGCGGCCGAGCCGCCCGAGCGCATCGAGGCGGCGCTGCGCGCACTGCCGCAGGCCCTGGCGCTGCGCATCGCCTTCGAGCTGCCGAAAGAACTGCGACCCCAGGGCGACGAGGGCGACCTCGTGCTGCCGGTGCCGGGCCAGCTCAGCGAGCTGGTGGAGCCGGCGCGCGGCGTGCTGAAGTCGGGCACCACGGTGCAGCAGGCCATCGAATGGCTGCGCGAAGCCGAATCGGTTTCCGACATCACCTACCTGTACATCGTCGACGAGGTTGAGCACCTGCTGGGCCTGGTCGTCATGCGCGACCTGCTGCTGGCGCCGCCGTCGCAGTCGCTCGACGAGATCATGATCCGCAAGCCCTTCAGCCTGTCGCCGGACCTGGAGATCGGCGACGCCATCAAGCGGGCGGTGAAGCGCCATTACCCGGTCTACCCGGTCGTGCACGAGGGCAAGCTGGTCGGCGTGCTGCGCGGCTGGCGCCTGGCCGAGCAGCAGGTGATCGAGATCTCCGCGCAAGCCGGCCGCATGGTCGGTATCACGGTCGAGCAGGTCGACACGCCGATCTGGGAAGCGTTCCGGCAGCGGCACATCTGGCTGCAGGTCAACCTGATCACGGCCTTCCTCGCCGGCTTCGTGGTGAGCCTGTTCGAGGGCACCATCACCCAGATCGTGGTGCTGGCGGCGTTCCTGCCGATCCTCGCCGGACAGAGCGGCAACACCGGCTGCCAGGCGCTGGCGATCTCGCTGCGCGGCCTCACGCTCGGCAACTTCGACCAGATTCCGCGCAGCAAGCTGCTGTTGAAGGAAGCCGCGCTCGGCGTCATGAACGGCCTGGGCACCGGCCTGGTCGCCGCGACGGCGATGTGGTTCTACGCGCGCAACGAGCCCAACGGTCCCAGCCCCGGGATGCTGGCGCTGGTGATCCTGCTCGCGATGACGGGCGCCTGCCTGTCGAGCGGACTGTCCGGCGTGCTGATCCCGGTCACGCTGCGGCGCTTCGGCTTCGACCCGGCCACCGCCTCGTCAATATTCCTGACGACCGTCACCGACATCGTCGGCATGGGCCTGATGCTGCTGCTGGCGACGACGCTGGTCCTGCACTGACCGGGGTCGGAGTCGGAGTCGGCGTTCCAAGTGCTTGATTTGACGTGACCGCTGAGCCTGGATGGGGCTGACGCTCGCCGTCACTGCGGTAGGGTTCCTGACCGCAGCGCTGTCCGGCGTCGCCGGGGTCGGCGGCGGCACCATCCTGATCGGCGTGCTCTACGCGATGGGCTTGGCGCCCGTCGTCGCGGTGCCGCTGTTCGCCGCGGTGCAGTTTGTCTCCAACCTCACGCGCACCGTCGCCTACCTCAAGGATGTTGAGTGGCGCGCGGCCGGCTGGTTCCTGCTGACCGCCGCGCCGACGCCGTTCCTGGTCGCGCCCTTCGTCGCGCAAACCAACGTCAACGTGATCCTGCTGCTGCTCGCCGGCCTGATTCTCGTCTCGCTGATCCCGGCGAAGGACGGCGGCGACCCGATCAAGCCGGTGCCCGCGTTCCTGCTCGCGGGCTTCCTCAACGGCAGCATCGGCATGTTTGTCGGCGCCACCGGGTTGTTCGTCGGCCGCCTGTTCCTGCGGCCCGAGTGGAAGAAGGAGACGGTGATCGGCACGCTCGCGCTGACGCAGACGCTCGGCCACCTGATGCGCGTGATCGGCTACGCCTCGGTCGGCTTCGCGATCACCCAGCGCACCGAGCTGCTGTTGCCGCTGGTCGCGGCCGTGATCGCGGGCACGTTCGCCGGCAAGGCGCTGAACAAGAAGTTGCCGGAGAAGCAGTTCAAGACCTTGTTCAAGGCGATTCTGGTGGTGCTGTCGCTGAAATTGATCTACGACGGCGCCAGCGGTTTGCTAGCGTAGGGCCATGACCGAAGAACCCGCACTGGCGCTCAGCGCCGCCGAAGTAGAAGCCGTGATCCGCGGCAACCTGCCGTCCGCCGGCGGCACCGCGTTCGCGGTGGAGGAGGTGCGGCCCGGCTACGCGCGCATCCGGCTGGCCTACAACAAGTGGATGCTGCGGCCCGGCGATCTCGTCTCGGGCCCCGCGCTGTTCACCGCGGCGGACGCGGCGATGTACGCGCTGGTGCTCGCGCACCTAGGGCCGGTGGTGATGGCGGTGACCGCCAACATGAACCTGAATTTCCTGAACCCCGCGCAGATCGGGGACGTGGTCGCCGAGTGCAAATTGCTGCGCCTGGGCATGCGCCTTGCCGTCATGGAGGTGTCGCTGTATACCGGACCCGACAAAACACTCGTTGCGCACGTCACCGGCAGCTACGCGGTGCCGCGCCGGAGAAGCAAATGAAAATCTTCTTGCTCATCGCCAGCCTCGTCCTCGCCGGGTGCAGCGCGAAGGACGAACCGCCGCCGCCGCCGAAGGCCCAGGAAGGCCGCGCCGAAACGCAGTCCATCCGCAACACGCAGGCCATCGGTTACGACGGCAAGGCGATCGCGGACAAGGTCGATGGCGCGTTGAAGGCCAACGACGAGCAGATCAAGAAGGCGCAGAAGGAATCCGAGGAAGGGAAAACCCCCGAGTAGGCTGGGCTGAGCTTCGTAGGCTGGGCTGAGCGCAGCGAAGCCCAGCATCCGCAGCTCGAGCTGGGCTTCGCCGCTTCGCGGCTCAGCCCAGCCTACAGCCCCGGCCCAGCCTACAAGTCCGGCGGCGGGCTCTCGCGATGTGCCATGAGCACGCGGCGGTACTCGGCGGGATCCTTGATGTGCACCACGTCGCCCTCGCGCGGAAAGCGCCAGTCGTGCAGGCGGGATAGCCAGAAGCGGAACGCCGCGGCGCGCAGCACCATCGGCCAGGCCGCGCTCTCGGCGGCGCTCGGCGCGCGGCGGCTGCGATACGCCGAGACCAGCGCGTTCCAGCGCGCGGGATTGGCGCGGCCGCTGGTCTCCATGCACCAGTCGTTGACCGTGACCGCGAGGTCGTAGAGCAGCGCATCGGAGCAGGCGTAGTAGAAGTCGATCACGCCGGTCAGGCGGTCCTCCACGAACAAGACGTTGTCGCGGAACAGGTCCGCGTGGATCACGCCCTGCGGCAGCGCGGCCAGCTCGAGCGCGGACTGCGCCTTCAGCTCGTCGGCGATCAGCGCGCTGCTTTCCGCATCCACGGCGGGCAGCAGCTTGGCCGCGGTCGCATGCCGCCACGCCGCGCCGCGCGCATTGCGCGCCTTGCCCGCGTACGCCGCTCCGGCGAGATGCAGGTCGCCGAGCAGCCGGCCCACCGCCGCGCACTGCGCCAGCGTCGGAAACAGCACGCTCTGGCCGGTGAGGCGTTGCACCAGCGCCGCCGGGCGGCCGTTCAGCGCGGTGAGGTTGGTGCCGAGCCGGTTGCGCACCGGCGAGGGGCAGGGCAGCGCGCGCCGTGCCAGGTGCTCCATCAGGCCCAGGAAGAAGGGCAGGTCGCCGTAGTTCAGGCGCTCGAACAGCGTCAGCACCCACCGGCCGTCGGTTGTGTCCACGTAGTAATTGGTGTTCTCGACCCCCTCGCCGATGCCCTGGAAGCCCAGCACCTCGCCCAGCGCGTATTGCCGCAGGAAAGTGGCCAGCTCGGCGTGGGTGACTTTGGTGAAGACGGACATGGGCAAATCCTAACCCTTTCGTTATAGCGATATGCACCCCTTATGCCCCCTTGGCCGGTAGGATGCGCGCCTCACACAAGGAGTCACCCGTGGTTGCCTTCGCCAATGAACGTGTCCTGGACGTCAAGCACTGGAACGACACGCTGTTCTCGTTCCGCACCACGCGGGACCAGGGCCTGCGCTTCGAGAACGGCCATTTCGTCATGATCGGGCTGCCGGCCGAAGGCAACCCGAACGGCAAGCCCCTGCTGCGCGCCTACTCGATCGCCAGCGCGAATTACGAAAACCACCTCGAATTTTTCAGCATCAAGGTCGCGCACGGCCCGCTGACCTCGCGCTTGCAGCACCTGAAGCCGGGCGACGACATCATCGTCAGCAAGAAGCCCACCGGCACGCTGGTGCTGCACGACCTCAAGCCCGGCAAGAATTTGTACCTGCTCGCCACGGGCACCGGGCTGGCGCCGTTCCTGTCCATCGTCCGCGACCCCGAGACCTACGAGCGCTTCGAGAAGATCGTGCTGGTGCACGGCGTGCGCCAGGTGGCGGACCTTGCGTACCACGACTACCTCGCGCACGAACTGCCGCAGCACGAGCTGCTCGGCGAGCAGATCCGCGAGAAGCTCATCTACTACCCGACCGCGACGCGCGAGCCGTTCCGCAACAACGGCCGCCTGACCGAGCTGGTTGAATCGGGGAAGTTGTTCGAGGACGTGGGCCTTGCGCCGTTCTCACCCGAGCGCGACCGCGCCATGATCTGCGGCTCGCCCGGGATGCTGGCCGACACGCGCCGCATGCTCGATGAGCGCGGCCTTGCGCCCTCGCCGCACACCGGCGTGCCCGGCGACTACGTGTTCGAGCGCGCGTTCGTCGAAAAATAAAGGGGAAATAAAGGGGACGCACACCTTTATCTGGGGTGGCGCCGCCAAGATCGCGCTTCGCGCGGGATAAAGGTGTGCGTCCCCTTTATTTCTGCTTCTGCGCCGCCCGCATCGTCGCCTGCATGAAGGCGTCGTAGCGGCCTTCGGCCAGCGAGTGCCACGGCACCACCTCGTTGCGGAAGCTGCGCATCGACGCGTAAGCCTTTGCGAAGCGCGGATTGGTTTTCGCGGTTTCCTCGTAGTACGCGGTCGCGGCGAGGTAGGCCGCACGCATCACCTCCGGCGGAAACGGGTGCAGCTTTACGCCCTGCGCGATCAACCGCTTTATCGCCGCGGTGTTGAGCGCGTCGTACTTGGCCAGCATGCGCAGGTTCGACTCCGCCGCCGCGGCCTCGAGCGCGGCCTGGTACTCGCGCGGCAGCGCCTTCCACGCGTCGAGGTTCACGATCAGGTCGAGCGAAGGGCCACCTTCCCACCAGCCCGGGTAGTAGTAGTGCGGCGCGACCTTGTAGAAGCCGAGCTTCTCGTCGTCGTAGGGGCCGACCCACTCGGCCGCGTCGATCGTGCCCTTCTCGAGAGCGGGATAGATGTCCGGCCCGCCGATCTGCTGCGGCACCGCGCCCAGGCGCGAGAACACCACGCCGCCGAGGCCGGCGATGCGGATCTTCAGGCCCTTCAGGTCGTCGAGCGTGTGGATCTCGCGGCGAAACCAGCCGCCCATCTGTGCGCCGGTGTTGCCCGAGGGGAAATTGATGATGTTGTACGACGCGTACAGCTCGCGCATGAGCGCAAGGCCGCCGCCCTGCTGCATCCACGCGTTCTGCTGGCGGGCGTTGAGCCCGAACGGCACCGCGGTGCCGAACGCGAACGTCGGATCTTTGCCGAAGTAGTAATACGAGCCGGTGTGGCCCGCCTGCACGGTGCCGTTCTGCACGGCGTCGAGCACCTGCAGCGGCGGCACGATCTCGCCGGCCGCGAACACACTGATCTCGAATTTGCCGCCCGTGATCTCGCCGACGCGGTGTGCGATCTCCTCGGCACCGCCGTGGATCGTGTCGAGGCTCTTCGGGAAGGAGGATTGCAGCCGCCACTTCACGACCGGCAGCTCGGCCGCAATGGCCGTGCCGCCCCCAACAGCCCCGACAGCCCCAACAGCCCCGACAGCAAGAAGCGCGAGCGCCGCGGCAAGGATGAAAGTACGCATGAATCGTCTCCGGTGCATCAGATCGGCGGGGGCGGCGTGCCCTCGGGCCAGTACTGCAGGTCATCCGCATCCTCGGGCACGGGGATGTGGATCGTGCTCGGGTCGATCCCGGTGGCGTCGTCGAGGCCCCAGGTCACGAGACTGGGGAAGCCGATCACGAGCGCCACCATCAGCAGCTGGATCGCCACGAACGGCGCCGCGCCCCAGTAGATCTGGCCGGTGGTGACTTTCGCCACCGGCTTGTCCGTGACCTTGTCCACGTAGTCGCGCGTAGGCGCCACGCTGCGCAAATAGAACAGTGCGAAGCCGAAGGGCGGATGCATGAACGAGGTCTGCATGTTCACGCCGAGCAGCACGCCGAACCAGATGAGGTCGATGCCGAGCTTGGCCGCCACCGGCGCGAGCAGCGGCACGACGATGAACGCCAGCTCGAAGAAATCCAGGAAGAACGCCAGCACGAACACGAGCAGGTTCACGATGACCAGGAAGCCGAGTGCGCCGCCCGGCAGGCCGGTCAGCAGGTGCTCGACCCACAGGTGCCCGCCGACGCCGTAGAA
This sequence comes from Gammaproteobacteria bacterium, assembly GCA_043767605.1. GTDB lineage: Bacteria > Pseudomonadota > Gammaproteobacteria > Nevskiales > Nevskiaceae > JACPFV01. Next base: position 5,963 of record JAYUGN010000349.1, on the reverse strand, counting down.
CGTGAGGCTGAACACGCGCGCGCCGAGCAGGATGAACAGCACGAAGGCGCTGATGCGCGCGGTGGAATCCAGCGCCTGCGTCAGCAGCGGCCAGGTGAGGCGCCGTCGTGCCACGGCCATCGCCAGCGCGCCGGCCGCGCCCATCGCGCCGCCCTCGGTTGGCGTCGCGATACCCATGAAGATCGTGCCGAGCACGAGGAAGATCAGCGCCAGCGGCGGCACCAGCACGAACAGCACGCGCTTCGCGAGCTCGGCGCGGCTTTCCTGCGCCAGCACGGCGGCCGGCAGCGCCGGCGCCCACTCGGGTTTCGCCAGGGTCACGCCCGCCACGTACAGCAGGTACAGCGCCGACAGCGCGAGGCCCGGCGCCAGCGCGCCGGCATACATGTCGCCAACCGAGCGGCCGAGCTGGTCGGCCAGGATGATCAGCACCAGCGAGGGCGGGATGATCTGCGCGAGCGTGCCGGACGCCGCAATCACGCCGGCTGCGAGCCTCCGGTCATAGCCGTGACGCAGCATGATCGGCAGGGCGATCAGGCCCATCGAGATCACCGAGGCCGCGACCACGCCGGTGGTAGCCGCCAGCAACGTGCCGACTAAAACGACCGCGTAGGCAAGGCCGCCGCGCATCGCGCCGAACAGCCGGCCAATCGTGTCGAGCAGGTCCTCGGCCATGCCGCTGCGCTCGAGGATGAGGCCCATCAGCGTGAAGAACGGCACCGCGAGCAGCGAGTCGTTCGACATCACGGCCCAGATGCGCTGCGGCAGCGCCTGGAACAGCGAGGGCTCGAGCAGGCCCAGCTCGATGCCGATCAGGGCGAAGGCGATGCCGTTGGCCGCGAGCGAGAACGCGACCGGATAGCCCAGCAGCAGGAACAGCACCATCGTCGCGAACATCAGCGGCGCGAGGTTGGCGACGAGGAACGCGGCCATCAGTCCTTGCCCCGGTTGCGCAGGATCGCGGCGGTGAGTTCACGCTGCGCGCCGGCATCTTCCTTGTCGGCCGGGTCTGGCACCAGGCCCAGCAGGAACGCGACGCGCTTGATCAACTCGGAGACGCCCTGCAGCACGAGCAGTGCAAAGCCGGCCGGCACCAGCGCCCGGGCCGGCCACAGTGGCAGGCCGTTGGCGTTGGCCGAGACCTCGCCGCTCCGCCACGAGTCCAGGAACACAGGCCAAGACAGCCACGCGATCAGCGCGGCCATCGGCAGCAGGAAGAACAGCGTGCCGAACACATCGAGGCCGGCCTGCGCGCGCCGCGAAAGGCGGCTGGCGATCACGTCCACGCGCACGTGCTGGTTGTGCTTGAGCGCGTAGCCCGCGCACAACAGGAACACGGCGGCGAACAGGTACCACTGGATCTCGAGCCAGGCATTCGAGCTGCGGTTGAACGCGTAGCGCACCAGCGCGTTGCCGGCGCTGACCAGCACAGCGACCAGCACGAGCCAGCGCACCGCGCGGCCGACGCGCTCGGTGAGCGCGTCGATCAGGCCGGACAACCGCAGGAGGGTTCGCATGGCGGTAATGGTAACGACAAAGGCTGGGGTCAAATAAAGGGGACGCACACCTTTAGCGGCCGCTGAGCCCCACGCGCCTGCGGCCGTTCGCTAAAGGTGTGCGTCCCCTTTATTTACCGTCGCCAGAACGTCGGCGTGAACACCACCAGCAGCGTGAAGACCTCGAGGCGGCCGAGCAGCATCGCGAAGATCAATACCCACTTGCCGAAGTGCGTGACGTTGGCCATGTGCGCATTTACCGAGCCCAGACCCGGGCCGGCGTTGTTGATGCACGCCGCCACTGCGGAAAACGCCGTGACGCCGTCCAGGCCGGTCAGCATCATCGCGAAGGTCAGGACGATCGTCATGCCGATGTAGACCGAGAAGAAGCCGCCGATCGCGGCGATGACCGAGTCGTCCACCACGCGGCTGTTGAGCTTGATCGGCATCTCCGCGCTCGGGTGGATCAGCCGGCGCATTTCGCGCAGCGCCTGCTTGACGAACAGCACGATGCGCACGGCCTTGACGCCGCCGCCGGTGCCGCCGGCGCAGGCGATCATGAATGAGGCCAGCACGATCAGCAGCGGCACGTACCACGGCCAGTGCGTCGGGTCGGCGGTGGCAAAGCCGGCGTCGGTGCCGAAGGCCACCAGCTGGAACGTGCCCTTGCGGATGGCGGTGCCGAGGTCAGGATAGGTGCCCGACAGGTACAGCGGCACGCAGACCAGCACGCTGAAGCCGACCAGCATCGAGACGAACGCGAGGAACTCCGAGTCGCGCAGGTAGACCCACAGGCTTTTTTCCTGCCAGGCGACGTAATGCAGCGCGAAGTTGGAAGCGCCCGCGATCATGAAGACCATGGCCGCGATCTCGATGCCGAGCGAGTGGAACCAGCCGATGCTGGCGTCGTGGGTGGAAAACCCTCCGGTCGCCAGCGCCGACATCGCGTGGCAGACCGCGTCGAAGAACGACATGCCCAGCGCCCAGAACGTCAGCGTGGCGATGGCCGTCAGGAGCACATACACGAGGTACAACGCACGCGCGGTGCCCGCGATGCGCGGCGTCAGCTTGGAATCCTTCATCGGCCCCGGCGTCTCGGCGCGGAACAGCTGCATGCCGCCGACGCCGAGCATCGGCAGCACGGCCACCGCCAGCACGATCACGCCGACGCCGCCGAGCCAGTGCAGCTGGCAGCGGTAGTAGTTCAGCGAGGGCGGCAGCGCGTCGATGCCCTTGGCCACCACGGTCGCGCCGGTGGTGGTGAGGCCCGAGACCGCCTCGAACATCGCGTCCACGTAGGTGTGCCAGCCGGAATCGGTCACATATAAAGGAATGGCGCCGAAGGCCGACAGCACGGTCCAGAACAGCACCGTGACGAGGAAGCCGTCGCGGATCTTGAGCTCGGTGCGTGCGCGGCGCACCGGCCACCACACCACTGCGCCGCTGGCCAGCGTGATCCACATGCCGGTGGCGATCGCCGCCGCGGCGCCGTCGTGGTACAGCCAGCTGACCGCCAGCGGCGGCAGCATGGTCAGCGAGAACGTCATCATCAGCAGGCCCAGCACCTGCTGGACCGCCGCGAAGCGGTGGAACGCGGCGGCGGGCCGATCGTGCGTCGCTGCGAACGTGTGCGGCACGGCGGCCCTCAACCCACCGCCCGTTCCGCGGGCGGTTCCCCCCTCTCCCGCTGCGCGGGAGAGGGACAGTGGCGTCGCTGCGCGACGGCCTTCATACGAAGCCGAGGCCGACCTGGAACAGGCGCTCGACCGCCTTGGTGTGCTTGCGGTCCACGATGAACAGGATCAGGTGGTCCTCCGCCTCGATCACCGTGTCGTGGTGCGCGATCAGCACTTCTTCGCCGCGCACAATCGCGCCGATGGTGGTGCCGGGCGGCAGCGGGATCTCGTCGAGCCGGCGGCCGACCACGCGCGAGCCGTTGCGGTCGCCGTGCGCGATGGCCTCGATCGCCTCGGCCGCGCCGCGGCGCAGCGAGTGCACCTTGACCACGTCGCCGCGGCGCACGTGCGCGAGCAAGGCCGACACGGTGGACTGCTGCGGCGAGATGGCGACGTCGATCGAGCTGCCTTCCACCAGGTCCACGTAGGCCAGGCGGTTGATCAGCGCCATGACCTTGCCGGCGCCGAGCTGCTTGGCCAGCATCGCCGAGAGGATATTGGCCTCGTCGTCGTTGGTGATGGCGCAGAACACGTCGACGTCGTCGATGTTCTCCTCGGTGAGCAGGTCCTCGTTGGCGGCGTCGCCGACCAGCACGATGGTCTTCTGCAGCTGCTCCGACAGGAACTTGGCGCGGTCGCGGTTGCGCTCGATCAGCTTGACCTGGTGGGTGCCCTCGAGCGCCTCGGCCAGGCGCCAGCCGATGTTGCCGCCGCCGGCCAGCATCACGCGCTTGAGCGGCTTATCCAGGCGGCGCAGCTCGGCCATGATCTTCGGAATATGTTTCCTGGCCGCGACGAAGAACACCTCGTCCTCGGCCTCGATCACCGTGTCGCCCTCCGGGATGATCGGCCGGCCGCGGCGGTAGATCGCCGCGACGCGCGCATCGACGTCGGCGGGGAGGTGGCTCGGCAGCTCTTTCAGCTGGCGACCGACCAGCGGGCCGCCGTAATAGGCCTTTACGCCGACCAGCCGCACCCGGCCGTCGGCGAAGTCCACCACCTGCAGCGCGCCGGGGTACTCGATCAGGCGCCGGATGTAGTCGGTGACCAGCTGCTCCGGCGAGATGTGCATGTCCACCGGCAGGGCGCCGGACTCGAACAGGGCGGTTTCCTTCAGGTACTCGGCCGAGCGCACGCGGGCGATCTTGGTCGGCGTGTGGAACAGGGTGTTGGCGATCTCGCAGGCCAGCATGTTGGTCTCGTCACTCTCGGTGACGGCGATGAGCATGTCGGCGTCGTCGGCGCCGGCCCGGCGCAGCACGCTGGGATGCGAGCAGTAGCCCTGCACCGTGCGCAGGTCCAGGCGGTCCTGCAGGTCGGACAGCAGGGCGGCATCGGTGTCGACGACGGTCACGTCGTTGGCTTCGCTGGCCAGGTTCTCGGCCAGCGTCGCCCCCACCTGTCCTGCGCCCAGAATGATGATTTTCAAGGCGCCGTGCCCCCTGCGGGGCTTTTCTTCTTCATGGGGCGCGAAACCTACGCCCGTTCTTGTTGCGCTGCAAGGTAAGGCGGTCTACGTCCAAAGCTGAGGGGGAGAGGGCGTTTTTACTAGCCCGCCGGGCGAGGGGGTCCCGTAGCATGACAAGTGGAGAAGGTCGCCCTGCCACGACGACAGGGTGCATGCGACGTTAATAGGACAAGTCGGGCCGTGTACGGCCTGAACACAAAGTCCTCGCGCATGTTGCGAGAGCGGCAAAAGCTGGCGATTCCTCCTTAGTTTTTTCGGGCCCGTAGCCCCTCCCGGGACCACGCGGCGTTTCGTTCTGCCTTGCCGGTTTTGCTGACAGGTAATTCATATGTCGCTCGCGAAAAGCTCCTCCCTGCGCGTCACCGCCTGGCTAATTGCCCTTCTGGGCATCTATTCGGCGGCAGCGATGGCCGCCAGCCCGGACCCCTTCACGTTCGTCGTTCGCAACAACGTTGCGACCAACGCGATCGTGACCTCGGAGAGCAAGACGCCAACCGGCTACACCGGCAGCCTGCCGGTGAGCGTGACCCAGGCCGATGGGGCGCAGTACAGCGTCGCCGGCGGCGCGTACACCAATGTCCCCGGCACGATCAGTCAGGGTCAGACCCTGCGCCTGCGCCACGTCAGCTCGGTGAATGCGAACGCCACCGTGATCACCGTCGTGACGGTGGGCGACTACAGCACCAACTTCCAATCGGTGACCGGCAATACGGACCGCACGCCGGATACCTTCAGCTTCGGGCCCGTGCTGAACACTTTCCCGAATACCTTTGTGGTGTCGGAGAGCAAGGTCCTGACCGGTTTCAACACCGCGGTTTCGATCATCCCCGGGACCAATGCGCAGTACAGCCTCGATGGCGGGGCGAGCTGGGCCACTACGAGCGGCACGCTGAACCCGGGCCAGGCGCTGCAGATGCGGCACGTGAGCGGCGCCCAGGCCAGTGCGTACACCAAGACCAGCCTGACCGTCGGTGGCGTGACCGGTTACTTCACCACTCGCAACCGCGGCCCGAATCAGATCCCGGTGGCCAACGCCGGCAGCGACCAGACTGTCGATGAAGGCACCGCGGGCATTGCGCTCGACGGCAGCGGCAGCACCGACTACGAAAACCAGGCCGCCTTGACCTACGCCTGGGTCCAGACCTCCGGCCCGGCTGTCACGCTTAGCAGCGCCACCGCCAGCAAGCCAAGCTTCACGGCGCCGCGGGTCAGCGGCAACCAGGCCGTGGCCTTCCGCCTGACGGTGACCGACGATGTCGGCGCCACCGCGACCGACGATGTGACGGTCACCATCACCGACCATCCGCCGCAGGCCAATGCCGG
>JAYUGN010000348.1:0-8297 GCA_043767605.1 Gammaproteobacteria bacterium | reverse complement strand
CGAACACGGCTTCGAGATCGAAGATCACGAAGAACATGGCCATCAGGTAGAACTTGGACGACATGCGGAAACGCGCCATGCCGACATGCAGGATTCCGGACTCGTAGGGGTCCAGCGTGGCTTTTGTGTAGGGGGTTCGCTCGCCGAGGACCCAAGACAGTCCGAGCATGACGGCGCAGAGGCCGATCACGAGGGCGATATACAGCGCAAGGCTCCAGAGCATGGAAGCCAAATGGCTCGGTCGAGAAGTGCGCGCAGTTTAACGAATCTTGAGGGTGCTCCGCACGGGGTCAGACTCGAATTTCCCCTGCCGGCACCAATAACCGGCATGATCCGCAGCCTGAAATTCGAATCTGACCCCACGTATGGATCATCCCGAACTGCGCCTCAAGCCCCACGAGGAGCGCCGCCTGCGTGCCGGCCACCTTTGGGTCTACTCCAACGAGATCGACATTGTTAAGACCCCGCTGGGGGCGCTGGCGGCCGGCACCCTGTGCCGGCTGGTGGATTCCCGCAGCAAGGCCCTGGGCCTGGCCTACGTCAACCCGCACACCCTGCTGTCCGCGCGCCTGCTGACCAGCAATGCCAGCGCCGTCATCGATGCGGCCTGGTTCGAGCGCCGGATCCGCAGCGCCCTGACCCTGCGCGAACGGCTTTACGACACCCCGCACTACCGGCTGGTTTACGGCGAATCCGACGGCCTGCCCGGGCTGGTGATCGACCGTTACGGCGCGGTCTGCGTGGTGCAGATCGCCACCGCCGGCATGGAGCAGCTCAAGGCCCCGATGCTCGAAGGCCTCAAGCTGGCCCTCAAGCCCGCCGGCATCCTGCTGCGCAACGATGTCGGCATGCGCGAGACCGAAGGGCTGGAATCCTACGTCGAGGAAATCGGCGAGGTCCCCGACACCGTCGAGATCGACGAGGCCGGCGTGCGGATCGAGGTCCCGGTGAAGACCGGCCAGAAGACCGGCTGGTTCTACGACCAGCGCAGCAACCGCGACCAGCTGGCCAAATACGTGGCCGGCAAGACCGTGCTGGATGTCTTTTCCTACCTCGGCGGCTGGTCGCTGCGGGCGCTGGCGGCGGGCGCGAAGAGCGCTGTCGCCCTCGACAGTTCCGCCAGCGCGCTGGAAGGCGCGGCGCGCAACGCGGCGCTCAATGGCATGACGCTCGAGACGATCCAGGCCAAGGCGCTCGATACGCTGCGCGAGATGCGCGTGCACCAGCGCAAGTTCGACGTCGTGATCGTGGACCCACCGGCGCTGATCAAGCGCAAGAAGGACCTGGAGCCCGGCTCGGCGCACTACGGCGCACTGAACAAGACCGCCATCGACGTGCTGGCGCCGGAAGGCATCCTGATTTCCTGCTCCTGCTCGCACCACATGGAGGCCGACGCGCTGCAGCGCATCCTGTTGCGCGAGTCGCGCACCGCCGGCCGGCGCCTGCAGATCCTCGCGCAGGGCGGGCAGGGCCCGGACCACCCGGTGCACCCGGCGATTCCCGAGACGCGCTACCTCAAGGCGTACTTCTGCCGCGTCCCCTGAGGGCTTAGGTAGAATGCGCGCCGCATGCTGACCCATCCCGGTTTCGACCCCGTCGCCATCAAGCTCGGCCCGATCGCCATCCACTGGTACGGGCTCATGTACCTGCTGGGCTTCGTGGGCAGCTGGTGGCTCGGCACGGTGCGTGCGCGCCAGCCGCACTGGAACTGGCCGCGCGAGCGCATCGGCGATCTGCTGTTCTACGTCGCGATGGGCGTGATCCTCGGCGGCCGCATCGGCTACACGCTGTTCTACAACTTCCCGATGTTCGCCCACGATCCGCTGGTGCTGCTGCGGATCTGGGAAGGCGGCATGTCCTTCCACGGCGGCCTGCTGGGCGTGATCGTGGCCTACTTCCTGTTCGCGCGGCGCTACGGCTACACGGCGTTCGAAGTCGGCGACTTCACCGCGCCGCTGATCCCTTTTGGCCTGTTGACCGGACGCATCGGCAACTTCATCAACGGCGAGCTGTGGGGCAAGGTCACCGACCTGCCCTGGGGCATGGTGTTCCCGCGCGCCGGTGCCGAGCCGCGCCACCCGAGCATGCTGTACGAAGCGCTGCTCGAGGGTGTGGTGCTGCTCACAGTCCTGTGGTGGTTCGGCGCCAAGCCGCGGCCGCGCATGGCGGTGTCGGGCTTGTTCCTGCTGCTCTACGGGTGTTTCCGTTTCGCGATCGAGTTCGTGCGGTTGCCGGATGCGCACATCGGGTATCTCTTTGGCGGCTGGTTCACGATGGGGATGTTGCTCTCGACGCCCATGATCCTCGTGGGCGGGTTGTGGCTCGCGCTGGCGTACAGGAAGGAGGCGGCATGAGGCAATACCTTGACTTGATGCGCCATGTGCTCGAGAAGGGCACGCCGAAATCCGACCGTACCGGCACCGGCACGCTCAGCGTGTTCGGCCACCAGATGCGCTTCGACCTCGCGGAAGGGTTCCCGATGGTGACGACCAAGAAGCTGCCGATGAAGGCGATCAGCTACGAGCTGCTGTGGTTCCTGCGCGGCGAGACCAACACCAAGTACCTGACGGACCACGGCGTCACGATCTGGGACGAGTGGGCCGACGCCGCCGGCGAGCTGGGGCCCGTGTACGGCAAGCAGTGGCGCTCATGGCCCACGGCTGACGGCCACAGCGTGGACCAGATCCAGCTGCTGCTCGACCAGATCCGCGGCAATCCGGATTCACGCCGGCTGATTGTCTCGGCGTGGAATGTCGGCGAGCTCGACAAGATGGCGCTGGCGCCCTGCCATGCGTTTTTCCAGTTCTACGTGGTGGACGGCAAGCTCAGCTGCCAGCTCTACCAGCGCTCGGCCGACGTTTTCCTCGGCGTGCCGTTCAATATTGCGTCGTACGCGCTGCTGACGATGATGATCGCGCAGGTCACGGGCCTCAAACCCGGCGAGTTCGTCTGGACCGGCGGCGACTGCCACCTCTATACGAATCATCTCGAGCAGGCGCACCTGCAGCTTTCGCGCGAGCCCAAGCCCCTGCCGAAGCTCGAGCTGAACGGGTCCGTGAAGGACCTGTTCGCGTTCAAATACGAGGACTTCAAGCTCAGCGGCTACGAGCACCATCCGCACATCGCGGCGCCGGTCGCGGTCTGATGCGCCGTCATGCCCGCGGATGCGGGCATCCAGAATGAAATCAATCAGCCTCATCGTCGCCATGGACGAAGGGGCCTTGATCGGCCGCTACAACCAGTTGCCCTGGCGGCTGCCCGAGGACCTCAAGCACTTCAGGCGGCTCACGCTGGCCAAGACCGTGCTGATGGGCCGCAAGACCTGGGATTCGCTGGGCAAGCCCTTGGCCGAGCGCGCCAACTGGGTCTTGAGCCGCGATGCGGCCTTCGCGCCCGCCGGCGCGCGGGTGTTCAAGGCGCTCGAGGATGCCTTTGCCGCGCACGCGCAAGGCGAGCTCATGGTGATCGGCGGCGCGGCGGTGTTCCGCGATGCCCTGCCGCGGGCGCAGCGGATCTACCTCACGCGTGTGCACGCCAGGCTCGAGGGCGACGTGCGGTTCCCGGATTTCGACGCCTCACGATTCCGCGAAGTTTCCCGTGACGATCGTCCGGCCGACGATCGCCACGCGCACGCCTACAGCTTCCTGACCCTCGAGCGGATTTGAAGGGCTGGGCGGGGGCTCTGTTATAAAGGGCCCGCGATCAATCGCAGGGAGAGAAAAATGGCCGACATGAAAGCCGCATTCGAACAGGCGCAGAAAGACGTCAAGACGCTCAAGAAGCCGCCGACCAACGACGACATGCTGTTCTTGTACTCGCACTACAAGCAGGCGAATTCCGGCGACGCGAAGGGCGACCGTCCCGGCATGCTCGACATGGTCGGCCGCGCGAAGTACGACGCCTGGTCGAAGCTGAAAGGCCTCAAGACCGACGACGCGATGAAGAAGTACGTCGACAAGGTCGCCAGCCTGATGGCCCGCAAGTAACAAAGGGGACGCACACCTTTAGCTGCGCGCTAAAGGTGTGCGTCCCCTTTAGTTTCGCCCGGCCCAGGCTTTCGCGAACTGCATCGCGCTGCGGCCGCTGCGCGATGCCCGCTCCAGCGCCCAGCGCAGCGATTCGGCGCGCGCGTCCTCGCTCATTTTTCCACCCAGCGCCTTGAGGTGGTGCGCGACGATCTCGAGGTATTGCGCCTGGTCGAATGGCGGAAAGCTGAGCCATAGCCCGAAGCGCTCCGACAGCGAGATCTTCTCTTCCGTGCTCTCGCCGGGGTGCAGCTCGCCCTCGATCCACTTGTACTCGGCGTTGTCGCTGTGGAATTCCGGCATCAGGTGCCGACGGTTCGACGTGGCGTAGATCAGCACGTTGGCCGGTGCGGTCTCGATGCCGCCGTCGAGCGCGCCCTTCAGCGCCGCGAGGCCCGGATCGTTCGCGGAGACGGAAAAATCGTCCACGTACAGCACGAAGCGCTCACGCCGCGAGCGCAGCGGCGCGACCACTTCATGCAGGCGCGTCAGTTCGTGCGCGGGGACTTCGACCAGCCGCAGCCCACGCGGCGCGAACTCCGAGAGCATCGCCTTCACCAGCGAGCTCTTGCCGGTGCCGCGCGCCCCGGTCAGCAGCGCGTGATTGGCCGGTTTGCCCGCGACGAAGTTGCGCGTGTTGGCGATCAGCGCGGCTTTCTGGCGCTCGACGTGCTTGAGCTCGGCGCACCGGATGCGATGCGGCTGCGCGACCGGCTCGAGTTTCCCGGTGTGCCAGCGATACGCGAGCGGCGACGGCGCTTTCTTAGCGGCCGTAGCGCGCCGTGAACTGGGCTTTGCCGATTTCATTGGCGTGGATCATGAAGCCGGCAAGCGCGGCGGTGGCGTCGGGTGGCAGCTCGAGTTTCTCGGTCTTGAGCGCGTGCAGCGTGAAGATGTAGTGGTGCGGCTTGTCGCCCGCGGGCGGGCAGGGGCCACCCCAGGCGGCGGTGCCGAAGTCGGTGCGGACCTGCACCGCGCCCACTGGCAAGGTCTGGCCATCGACGCTGCCCGCACCCAGCGGCAGCTGCGCCGCGCTAGCGGGAATATTCACGACCACCCAGTGCCACCAGCCGCTGCCGGTCGGTGCGTCCGGGTCGTAGACGGTCAGCGCATAGCTCCTGGTGTCTTTCGGCGCGTTCTTCCACTCCAGCGCCGGCGACACGTTTTCACCCTTGCAGCCGAAGCCGTTGAAGACGAATTTGTCGCCGATCTTGTTGCCGGGTTTCACGTCGGGGCTGAACAAATGGAACGGTCCGGCGAACGCGAGGGAGGGCATGAGCAAGCTGGCGGCGAGGACGAATGTTTTCAGCACGGCGAGTCTCCTGATCCGGTCGAGGGCGAGCGTAGACTAACTGATCATGAAAATGCGACGCGAACTGGCGAGCCCATGTGTGATGCTGATGGGCGTGATGCTGATGGGCGTGATCCTGCTGACGGCCTGCGGCGGCGGCGACAGCGGCCCGCCGATGGATCCTGCCGTCGTGCCGGTGACAACCGGGCTCACCAAGGTGTCCGCCGCGAGTTCGCCCTACACCGCTGGCTGTGACGGCAACGCAACGCCGGGCACCTCATACCTCAATGCCGAAGTCGAGCCGAGCGTGGCGATCAACCCGGCCAACGCGCAGAACCTCTTCGGCACCTGGCAGCAGGATCGCTGGAGCAACGGCGGCGCGCACGGGCTGGCGGGTGCGGTGTCCTTCGACGGCGGCGCGACCTGGTCGCCGCGTTTCACCACCTTCTCGCGCTGCTCGGGCGGCAGCTTCGGCAACGCCGGCGACTACGAGCGCTCAACCGATCCCTGGGTGAGCTTCTCGCCGGATGGCACCGCGTACTGGATGGCGCTGAGCTTCTCTGATACTTCGCCGAGCTCGACCAACGCCATGCGCGTTGCCCGCTCCACCGATGGCGGCAACAGCTGGGCCACGCCGATCACGCTGCTGCTGGATGGGCCCGCGTTCTTCAACGACAAGAATTCGCTGACCGCGGATCCGCTCGATTCGCACTACGTGTACGCGGTGTGGGACCGGCTCGACTCCGTGGCCAACACGGGCCCCACGTATTTCTCGCGCACGACCGACGGCGGCGCGAGCTGGGAAGCCGCGCGCGCGATCCGGGATCCGGGCGTGGCCTTGCAGACCATCGGCAACCTGATCGTGGTGCTGCCCGACGGCACGCTGGTGAACGTGTTCGCCCAGCTCGACCAGAACTCCGGCGCGGCCGAGATCGACGTGATCCGCTCCACCGACCACGGCCTGAACTGGTCCGCGCCGGTCTTCGTCGCCGACCTGCTGTCGCGCGGCGTGATCGACCCCGAGAACGGCAACGTGATCCGCGACGGCGGCATCCTGCCCTCGATCGCGGTGGCGCCGGACGGCAAGCTCTACCTGGCCTGGCAGGACGCGCGTTTCTCGAGCGGCGCGCGCGACGGCATCGCGCTGTCATCGTCCACCGACGGCGGCCTCACTTGGTCCACGCCGGTGCAGGTCAACGGCGCGCCGGCGGTGCAGGCCTTCACGCCGACGGTTGCGGTGGATGCGGGCGGCTTCGTCGGCGTGAGCTATTTCGATTTCCGCGAGAACGGCGCCGGCGACAACACCCTGCCGACCGCGGCCTGGCTGGCGGTGTCAGCCGATGGCACGCAGTGGAGCGAGCGCCGCACCGGACTGTTCGACGAGGACCTTGCGCCGAGCGCGGGCGGCCTGTTCCTCGGCGACTACATGGGCCTGCTGGGCATCGGCAGCAATTTCCGCATGTTCTACGTGCAGGCCAACGCGACGACCGCGAACCGCACCGATGTCTACACCGTGCTGCTGCCGTCGGTGGCGCCGCCCAGCAGTGCCAAAAGTGCGACGCGCGGCTACCGGGCCACGCCGGCGGAGCCCTACGTCATGAGCCGGGAGTGGCGCGCGCTGAATGCCGAGCGCGTGCACCGCGAGCGGCACCACTTCGCCAACCGCGCGACACCGATCCAGGCGGCGGACGACTGAAGGCCGCTTGCGCGGGGTAAGGAAGTTCCTTACGATGGCCGCATGATCAAGAGCAAGCTGACGTCCAAGGCCCAGACGACAATTCCGCAGCCGGTGCGCGCGGCCTTGGGTGTGCGCGAAGGAGATGAGCTGGTCTACGAAATCTCCGGCAACAAGGTCACGCTGGCGAAGCGGCAGCCTGCTGCAAAAGACGACCCTTTCCGCACGTTCGACGAGTGGGATTCGGCGGCTGACCGGCGGGCCTATGCCCGGCTTTGAGCCCGGCGAGGTCGTAAAAGTACCGTTTCCTTACACCGACAAAGCCACGCGTCAACGTCGCCCGGCATTGGTGGTTGCCTCGGGTCCTCTCGAACAGAACCACGGATTGGTTTGGGTGCTCATGATCACCAGCGCCGAGAATCGTCCATGGCCTGGGGACGTCCCGATTGCCGCGCTGGCCAAGGCAGGACTGCCCGCGCCCTCGGTGGTGCGCACTGCAAAAATCGCCACGATCGAGCGCCGCGACGCCGAGCCTCTGGGCCGGTTGGCACCTGCCGCGTTTTCCGAAGTGCAGAAGCGCCTGGCTGCAACGCTGCCCAAGTAGGCTGGGCTGACCCGCGCGAAAGCGGGGGGAAGCCCAGCGCTGGGCTTCGGCCGCCTCGCGGCCTCAGCCCAGCCTACGTCCGCGTGTTCAAGCCAGCTTCTTGTGCCTCGCCCGCCGGTTCACGCCGGGCTCGGAGCCGGTGCGGCGGCGGAAGTCTTCCTCGTATTCCTTGTAGTTGCCCTCGTGCCAGATCACCTCGCCCGAATCCTCGAAGGCGAGGATGTTCGTGGCGATGCGGTCGAGGAACCAGCGGTCGTGCGAGATGACCAGCGCGCAGCCGGGGAAGTCGAGCAGCGCCTCTTCGAGCGCGCGCAGCGTTTCCACGTCGAGGTCGTTGGTCGGCTCGTCGAGCAGGATCATGTTGCCGCCGGCCAGCAGCACCTTGGCCAGGTGCACGCGGTTGCGCTCGCCGCCTGACAGTTCCTTGATCCGCTTCTGCTGGCCTTCGCCCTTGAAGTTGAAGCGGCCGATGTACGAGCGGCTCGGCATTTCGTAGCCATTGATCTTCAGCATGTCGCTGCCGCCCGAGATCTCCTGGTAGACCGTGTTGTCGCCGTTGAGCGCATCGCGGTTCTGGTCCACATGGGCGAACTTGATCGTCTCGCCGATGCGCACTTCGCCGGTGAAGTCCTTGTCCTGGCCGGTGAGGATCTTGAACAGCGTGGTCTTGCCCATGCCGTTGGCGCCGATGATGCCAACGAT
>JAYUGN010000347.1:0-2874 GCA_043767605.1 Gammaproteobacteria bacterium | reverse complement strand
CGGGGGTCGGGAACGAGAAATACGATGCCGGCGCGAGCAGCATGGTGGGGTTGCTCAAATATGGGGCCGGCCTGCCCTTCAATCGCATCGAGAAGCTGCAGGAGGGCATGGGCATCCCGCTCCCCGCAGCGACGCAGTGGGATCTGGTGCAGGCGGCGGCGAAAATACTGACCCCCGCGCACGAGGAACTGCTCAATCAGGCGGCCCAGGCCACCGTCCTCTACAACGACGATACCACCATGAAGGTGCTGCAGTTGACGAAGGCGCAGCGCGCTGCGGCGTTAGCCTCCGATGTGAAGGGGGAGCGCACCGGGATCTTTACCTCCGGCATCGTCGCCACCGATGGGAGCCGACAGATCGCGCTGTTCTTCACGGGCGTTCGCCATGCCGGGGAGAACTTGAGCGCGGTGCTGGCGCGCCGGGGCGCTCACTTGCCCGCGCCGATCCAAATGTGCGATGGACTCTCGCGCAACGTCCCCAGCGAGTTCGATACGGTGCTCGCTTCCTGCCTGGCCCATGCTCGCCGCAAGCACGTGGAACTGGCCGAAAGCTTCCCCGAACAAGTCCGCTTCGTGCTCGAGACGCTGCGCGAGGTGTATATCACCGATGCGCGTGCCCGCAATGAGGGCCTGGACCCGCAGCAGCGGCTGCAACTGCACCAGACCGATAGTCAGGCGCGCATGAGCGCGCTGGAACAGTGGATGCAGGCGCAATTTGCCGAGCGAATCATCGAGCCCAACTCCACGCTCGGCGCGGCGATCCTCTACATGCAAAAGCGCTGGTCAGCACTCACCCTGTTCCTACGCGTACCAGGGGCACCTCTGGACAATAACACCTGCGAGCGAGCCTTAAAGAAGGTCATCCTGCATCGGAAAAACGCACTCTTCTATCGAACCCTCGCTGGCGCCCATGTCGGTGATGTCTTCATGAGCCTGATCCACACCGCCGAACTGAGCCACATCGCCCCGTTCGAGTATCTCGTCGCCCTTCAGCGTCACGCCACCGCCCTCGCCGCTAACCCCGCCGACTGGATGCCCTGGACATACCAGGCCACCCTCGCGCAACTCAACGCCGGTCCCGACCCGCCCGATTAGCCGATCCGTGCCTCGGCCAGCGGCGTTACGCATCGTTGCCGGAAGGACACGCTTTAGCTGCCAGATCGGGGGCGGGCCGATCGACTGGATGATGAAATCCAAGGGCGTCTCCTTCCGCCACGCGGTGGAGCTCTTGCGCGAGGGAGAAATCGACCTGCCGGCCGCGAAGCACGGCACGGTGCGGGCACTCGCCACACCGGTGCGCTTCGATGCCGACGATGCGGCGCTGCTCGCCGAGACGATCGCTTATTACCACGAGCGGCTGAAACAGAGCCCGGAGGCGCTTGGCTATCTTGCCAAGCGCGGCATCCATGATGAAGCCCTGATCGAGCGCTTCCAGCTCGGCTTTGCCGACCGGACGCTGGGTCTGCGGTTGCCGGAGAAGAACCGCAAGGCGGGCGCCGACATCCGCGGCCGTCTGCAGAAGCTGGGGCTGTACCGTGAGTCTGGTCACGAGCACTTCAACGGCTCGATCGTGATCCCGATCATCGGCCTAACCGGCGAGATCACCGAAGTGTATGGCCGCAAGATCACGGAGGGGCTGCGCCCTGGCACGCCGAACCATCTGTATCTGCCGGGTCCGCATCGTGGCGTGCGGAACGAAGCGGCGCTCGCGGAACACAAGGAAATCATCCTCTGCGAGGCGCTCATCGATGCGATGACGTTCTGGTGCGCCGGCTTCCGCAACGTCACGGCGAGCTACGGGATCGAGGGCTTCACCGCCGATCACTTAGCCGCGTTCCAGTGCCACGGTACCGAGCGAATCCTGATCGCGTACGACCGCGACGAGGCCGGCGATCGCGCGGCCGAGAAGCTGGCCATCCAGCTCAATGCTGCTGGCCTCGACTGCTATCGCGTCCTGTTCCCGAAAGGCATGGATGCCAACGAGTACGCGTTGAAGGTCACGCCGGCGGCGAAGTCGCTCGGGATCGCGATCCGCAAGGCGCAGTGGCTGGGCAAGGGCGAGCCGAAGCCCATCGCCACGGCGGTAGCCGAGCCATCAATCCCGACCAGTATCGAGCCAGCGGCTAAGGAAGAAATCCAGACGCCGGCTGCAACCGCCGCCCCCATCACGCCGGCCGAGGTGCGGGATACCGTGCTGCCCAGCCTGCCGGCCTTACCACTGCCGGCGACGGCGCTGCCGGAGGTCGAGCCCAAAGTGCAAGGCGAGGAGATCGTGATCGTGTTGGGCGATCGGCGTTACCGGGTGCGGGGCCTGGCGAAGAACCTCGCGTTCGATGTGCTGCTGAAGGTCAACGTGCTGGTGGCACGAGGGGATGCGTTCCACGTCGATACGCTCGATCTTTACAGCGTGCGGGCGAGATCGGCGTTCATCACGCAAGCGGCAGCGGAGCTGAACGTGAAGGACGAGGTGATCCGCCACGATCTGGGCCAGGTGCTGCGGCAACTGGAGGCCCTGCAGGAACAGACCATCGCGAACACGCTGCAGCCCAAAGACTCCACGCCGGCGATCCCGGCCGAGGAGCAGCAGGAAGCGCTCGCGCTGCTCAAAGACCCGCAGCTGCTCGATCGGATCCTCGCTGACTTTACCCGCTGCGGCGTGGTCGGTGAGGAGAGCAACAAGCTGATCGCCTACTTAGCCGCGACCTCCCGCAAGCTCGATGCGCCGCTCGCGGTGATGGTGCAGTCCAGCTCCGCCTCCGGCAAATCCTCGATGATGGAAGCGGTGCTTAGCTTTATGCCGGCCGAGGACAAGGTGCAGTACTCGGCGATGACGGGGCAATCCCTGTTCTACATGGGATCGATGAACCTCAAGCAC
>JAYUGN010000346.1:0-2875 GCA_043767605.1 Gammaproteobacteria bacterium | reverse complement strand
TGTGGAAGCGCGGGCCGCGCAGCCGGTGGAAGCGCAGGATCTTGCGGCACAGGCCCTTGTCGTTGCACAGGAACAGCGCCGACGAGCTGGCCCCGGTGTAGGGCACCTTCAGCATCTCGATCAGCGCGGTGATGTTCTTGTCCCAGTGCGTCACCTGGTTGAAGGTTTCCAGCAGGTTGAAGATCACGTCAGGCTTGAATTCGTGCACCGCTTCCAGCAGCGGGCGCACGTCGGCGAAAAGGCCGAGCAGCTGCACGTCGTAGCCGTTCTCCAGCAGCGCCTTGCGGACGTCGCGCTCGGTGTAGGCGTTGTCGGGGTCGTCGAGCTCTTCCTTGTAGTCGTAGCCGGGGGCCACCACGTACGGGATGTCGAACACCATCAGCACCCGCAGGCGCTTAGCCACGTTGGCGCTCCGCGCCGCGCGGCCGGCCCCGCAATCGATTGGTGTAGCGGTAATTCATCATCAGGGTGGTGAGGTAGGTGGCGAGCTGCAGTATCGCCGCGGGCTCCGGGTCGTCGGTGACCAGGCGCAGCGCCTTGCTGCGCTGGTGCACGGCCTTGAACACCTCGTTGACCATGAAGCGCTTCTCGCCGGTCCAGCTCGACACGGTGATCAACAGTGCCTTGCGGTGCGACTGCAGCAGGCTTGCCACGGTGCGCCGCGATTCGTCGTCGACTTGGCCCACCGGAAACATGCGCCTGAGGTTTTCGTCGTGGAACGCCGGATGGCTTTCGGCGTCCACCTGGCGCTTGCGCTGGTAAAAGCGCCGCAGCGTACTGCGCAGCGCCGCGGCCTTGAAGTGCTGGCGTCCCGAATCGCGCCGCGGCCGCTCGCCCGCGATGCCCTGCATCAGTTGGTCCACGAACAACAGCTTGTCCAGCGCCTTCCAGCTTTGGTACTTCTTGCGCCAGTCCAGCCCCGGCGTGAGCCAGACTGCGAACGTCTCGACGAAATCCTCGTCGGGATGGTATTGCGCGTAGTAGTAATCCAGGTGCCGCACGAAACTCTTGCTGTACGGCCGGAAGCGGTAGGTGTCTTCGTAGGCCTGGGTCGAGCGGCCGAACACGCGCTGCCAACTGCGCTTCTTGTTGAGGTCAAAGGCGTAGGTCAGTGCATGCCCGGCTTCGTGCCGCAGCAGCTTCATGCACCACTCCTCGGATTCGCCCTCGGCTTCCAGCATCATCTTCTTCTGCAGCGCGATCAGCCGCGGATGCGCGAGGAAAAAGGGAATGCCGATCTCCGGCACGAACTCCGGCGTCAGCCACTCATCGGCGAGATAACAGCGGGGCTGGAACAGGATGCCGCGCGCCTTGAGTTCCCGGTGCAGTTGCGCCACGCGCGCCTCGAGCCAGGTGCCTTCGATCTGCACCGGCAGGTCGCAAATGCGCAGGTCGAGCAGGCGCTCTTCCGGCAGGGTGTCGAGGTTGACCGGCGGAGCCTCTGGCCCTTCGGTCATGGCGGGAATTCAGCCTCGAGGGCTGTACAGCTTCAGGATCCGGCTGACGTAGCTGCGAGTCTCGGGGTAGGGCGGGATGTTGTTGTAGGCTGCCACCGCTTCCGGGCCCGCGTTGTAGGCCGCCAGCCCCAGGGCCAGGTTGTTGCGAAAGCGCGTGAGCATGGCGGCGAGGTGCCGCACGCCGCCCTCGATGTTCTGCTCGGGGTCAAAGCTGTCCTTCACGCCCAGTTGCCGCGCGGTGCCCGGCATCAGTTGCATCAGGCCGCGCGCGCCGGCGCGCGACACCGCGTGCTTGTCGTAGCAGGACTCCACCCGCATCACCGCGCTGACCAGCTCCGGCGACAGGCCCTGCGCCTTGGCGTACTTGTCGATCAGTGGCGCGTAGGACTCCGCGCGCATTTTCATGGATTGAGTCGTGAGGCCGGCACAGGACGCGTACGCCGTGATCCGGCCCTTGATCTCGATGCGCTTGTAATCGCCCTTCGCCGGTTTCTGGTCGGTGAAGGCGGTGACGCCGTCGTCGCGGTGCTGGATGTAGATCCAGCGCGAAGCCGCGGGCGCGGGCGCGGCGGCGAGCAACGCCGCTACCGCAAGTAATGCGCCCAAGCTCCTGTTTCCCCACATGGTCCGGAGTCTATTACCCCGCGACCACGGGCGCACGGATTCTTTGGTCGAGCCCCTTTCAGCCGCCCCCGCGATGCCAATAAGGGCCACAATACCGGCCCGTTTCGCAGCCCCGTAAACATGTCCGCCATCCTGGTCCGCCATTCCCCGATCCACGGCACGGGCGTGTTTGCCTCGCGTGATATTCCCGAGGGCGAGGAAATCATCTATTACGAAGGCCGCCTGATCACGCACGACGAGGCCGATGAGGGCTCGGAGGACGACGGCCACACCTTCCTGTTCACGCTCAACGACCTGCTCGTGATCGACGGCGGCGCCGAGGGCAACGAGGCGCGCTGGATCAACCACAGCTGCGAGCCGAACTGCGAGCCCTGGCTGGTGGAAGACGAGGATGGCGACCCGACCCGGGATCGCGTGGTGATCCAGGCCTCGCGCCTGATCCGGGCCGGTGAGGAGCTGTCGTACGACTACGGGATCACCACGGACGATCCGCTGGACACGGAAGAGCGCGCGCTGTGGACTTGCCGCTGCGGTTCACCCCGCTGCAAGGGCACGCTGCTGGATTCGCCGGCCAGCACCGAGGCGCGCGCCGCGCCGTAGTACGCGTCGGCCGGCACGTCCGCCGGCGGAGCGTGGCCTACCGTACCGACAGCGATTCGGCGATGGGCGATGGTGAAGGCACATTAAAAAGGTGACCCCCATGCTCAAGATCCTCATCCTCGCTGCTTCTGCGCTGGCGCTTTCCGCCTGCATCCTGGTGCCGGTGGGCTACGGCCATCACGACAATGGCAAGC
>JAYUGN010000345.1:0-2899 GCA_043767605.1 Gammaproteobacteria bacterium | reverse complement strand
GCAGCACCGAGCTCAAGTCCAGCGGGATCCAGCCGCCGAACACCGCGGCGAAGGCCAGCACCGCCAGCGGCAGCGTGTGATCGAGGCCGTGCGGCACGTGCACGTCCTTCGTCTTCGGCTCGCCGAAGAACACGATGAAGATCATGCGGAACGTATAGAGCGCCGTCATGAAGGCGCCGAACAGGCCTGCGTAGAACAGGCCGTGGTGGCCGTTGGCCCAGGCCTCGTACAGGATCTCGTCCTTGCTGAAGAAACCCGCGGTGAGCGGGAAGGCGATCAGCGCCAGGCAGCCGATCAGGAACACCCAGAACACGAACGGCAAGGTCTTGCGCAGGCCGCCCATCTTGAAGATGTCCTGCTCGTGGTGCAGCGCCAGGATGATGCTGCCGGCCGAGAGGAACAGCAGGGCCTTGAAGAACGCGTGCGTCATCAGGTGGAAGATGCCCGCGCTCCAGGCGCCGGCGCCGAGCGCGAGGAACATGTAGCCGATCTGGCTCATGGTGGAGTAGGCGAGCACGCGCTTGATGTCGGTCTGCGCCAGGCCCGCGAAGCCGGCGAGCAGCGCGGTGATCGCGCCGATCCAGCCCACGCAGTCCAGCGCGAAGGGCGCCAGCTCGAACAGGACGTGCGTGCGCGCGATCAGGTACACACCGGCCGTGACCATCGTGGCCGCGTGGATCAGCGCGGAGACCGGCGTCGGGCCGGCCATCGCGTCGGGCAGCCAGGTCTGCAGGGGCAGCTGCGCGGATTTTCCGACCGCGCCTCCGAGCAGCAGCAGCGCTGCGACGGTGGCGATCTGCGAATCCACCGCCCAGACCTGCGGCGCCTTCACCAGCAAGTCCTGGATGTTCAGCGTGCCCAGGTTGTGGAACAGGATGAACAGGCCGATGGCCATGAAGGTGTCGCCGACGCGCGTGACGATAAAGGCCTTGCGCGCCGCGGCGCCGTTGGCCGGGTCCTTGTACCAGAAGCCGATCAGCAGATACGAACAGAGCCCCACGCCTTCCCAGCCGAAGTACAGGAACAGCAGGTTGTCGCCCAGCACGAGGAAAATCATGCTGGCGACGAACAGGTTCATGTACGAGAAATAACGGTCGTAGCCGTCGTCACCGCGCATGTACCAGCTGGCGTACAGGTGGATGAAGAAGCCGACGCCGGTGATGACGCCGAGCATGGTCAGCGACAGCGCATCCAGGCGCAGCGCGAAGTCCGGCGCGAAGCCGTCCACGCTCATCCAGGTCCACAGCAGCTGCGTGTAGGCGTGGTCCGGCGGCGGGTGGCGCAGGAACTCGAAGCCGCACAACACGACGGTCAGGAATGACAGGCCGATGGATCCCACGCCGATGATCGCGGCAGGCGTCTCGGCCAGGCGGCCGCGCGCGAAGGCCAGGATCATGAAGCCCGCGAGCGGGAAGGCGAAGACGAGGAAGAGCAGGCTGAGCATCAGACGCCCTCACCCGCGCCTTCGGCGCGGCCTCTCCCAAGGGGAGAGGCGAAAATCGTGCTTCGATCGCGCGCGCTCATCCTTTCATCCCGGACAGCGCATCGGTGTCGAGCGAGCCGAAGCGCCGGTAGACCTGCAGCACGAGCGCGAGACCCACGGCCGCTTCGCTCGCCGCGAGCGAGACGATCAGCACGAACATGATCTGGCCGTCCGGCTGCGCCCAGCGGCTGCCGGCCGAGACAAACGCCAGCGCCGCGGCGTTGAGCATGATCTCGAGCGACATCAGCACGAACAGGACATTGCGGCGCACCAGCAGGCCGAGCAGGCCCAGGATGAACAGCAGGCCGGCCAGGATCAGGCCGTGCTCCATCGCCAGCGCGGTGCTCATTCCGTGCGCCCGAGGTGGTAGGCGGAAACGAGCGCGCCGAGCAGCAGCATCGAGGCGAGCTCGACCGCGAGCAGGTAGGGGCCGTACATCGAGATGCCCACGGCCTTGGCGGTGACTTCGGGGCCGACGACGTGCAGCTCGCCGCCGGTGAGCAGCGCGATCATTTCGCCGAGCAGCACCAGCGCCATGAGCGAGGGGCCGGCCCAGACGCGCGGCGTAAGCCAGCGGCGCTCCTGCTCGACCACGGTATCGCCCAGGTTCAGCATCATCACCACGAACACGAACAGCACCAGCACCGCGCCGGCGTAGACGATGACCTCGAGCAACGCCGCGAACGGCGCGCCGAACAGGAAGAAGATCACCGCGACCGCGAGCAGCGAGACGATCAGGTACAGCAGCGCGTGCACCGGGTTCAGGCTGGTCACGGTCATCACCGTGGCGACCAGCGCCACGCCGGCCGACACGCAGAACACCGGGTTGGCGGCGATGAAGTGCAGGAGGGCCATCATGGCAGCAGGCTCTTCACGTCCACCGGCGGCTCTTCATTGCGCGCCTGGCCCTTGTCCTTGCCGGCGATGGCCATGCCGGCCATGCGGTAGAAGTTGTAGCCCGGCTGCTTGCCGACGCCGGCGATCAGGAGGTGCTCTTTTTCGTAGACCATGTTCTGGCGGTCGTACTCGGCCATTTCATAGTCGGGCGTCAGCTGGATCGCGTAGGTCGGGCAGGCTTCCTCGCACAGGCCGCAGTAGATGCAGCGCGAGAAATTGATCCGGAACCACTCGGGATACCAGCGGCCGTCGGGCGTCTCGGTTTTCTGCAGCGAGATGCAGCCGACCGGGCAGGCCACGGCGCAGAGGTTGCAGGCCACACAGCGCTCCTCGCCGTCGGGATCGCGTGTCAGCACGATGCGGCCGCGGTAGCGCGGCGCCAGGTAGGGCCGCTGCTCGGGATACTGCACGGTGGAGCGCGGCGCCCAGCTGTGCGCGAACATCCGCCAGAGCGAGACCAGCTGGCTCCAGGTGCCGATCAGCAGTTCCCTGATGGCGTTCTCGTTACTGGCCATGCGC
>JAYUGN010000344.1:0-2904 GCA_043767605.1 Gammaproteobacteria bacterium | reverse complement strand
GGCTCCTACGACCCGGATTCGGCCAAGCTGCCGGCCGACGACTTCGTGGACAGCTACGAGTTCGACTTCGGCGATGGCACTGTCCAGACCGTGTCCGTACCGACCATCAATCACACTTACGACACCCCGGGCACCTACGATGCACGGCTCACGGTCTACGACCGCGAGAGCCGGCGCAGCAGCAACCAGGCCCTCTGGCCGAACATCACCGTGCTGGACAACGCGCCGGTGGCGATGCTCGGCGCCGACAGGACCTCCGGCTTTGCGCCTCTGACCGTCGTCTTCGATGGCGTCGGTTCCTCCGACCCTGACCGGGGCGACGCCGTGGTCAGCTACCGCTTCGACTTCGGCGACGGCACCCAGCCGGTCACGCGCGTGGGCGGCACCAGCGTCCAGCACATCTACGCCAATCCCGGGACGTACACCGCCACGCTCGTGGTGCAGGACCGCTACGGCACCGCCAGCGCGCCGGCAACCCTGGCCATCGACGTCGGGACGGTCAACCGTGCTCCCATCGCCCGCGCCGGCGCCGACAAACTGTCCGGCAATGTCCCGTTGACCGTGGTCTTCGACGCCAGCGCCTCGGCCGACACCGACGGCGATGCCATTACCGAATACACCTTCGCTTTCGGCGACGGCTCGGCCGCGGTCACGCGCAAGGTCGCCGATGTCGGCGCCAGTGCCGCCCGCACCAGCCACACGTTCTCGGGCGCCGGCCGTTACGCGGCCTTCGTGACCGTCAAGGATGCACGCGGCGCCGTCAGCAGCAACTCCGACGAAATCACCATCACCGCCAGCACGCCACTCGGGGATAACACCGCGACGCAGTCGCTGCAGGGCCAAGGCCCCTTCGGCGGCGGGATGTCGCCGAGCGGCCTGGCGCCCCTCGCGCTGCTAGCGCTGCTCAGGCGCCGGCGCTTGCCGCTCGCGCGCTAGAGGAATTGCCCGCACCGCGGGCCGCCGGCTACGGAGGCGGCGGGGCCGGTTGGAGCGCCGGTGGCTGCTCCGGCGCCGTCGGGCGCTGGGCGTCGGGCTTGTCGCAACCCACTTCTTTCTCGACGATCTTCTCGACTTCGACCGGGACCTCGACGATCCTCTCGACGTTCACGGTCCTTACCACCACGCGATCGGTCCGCGGCGGGATCTCGAATGCAACGCCGAGCAGGACGTCGCTCTGACCCGAATCGAAAGTGTCGTAGGAGTATCGCAACTCGAAGCGGGGGCGCACGCCCCAGTTCTCCGATGCATTGATGCGCCAGCCGACTGCGCCGTCGATATAGGCGCTGGTAGCGTCCTTGGTGTCGGGCTTGACGTTGTTGCGCGACACGCCGCCACCGAACAGCACGAAGAAGTGCTGCCGGTTCTCGTCGCCAAGGGAATGCACGAAATCGAGGCCCAAGGTGTTCTGGTAGAAATCGATCGCCGTCTGCGGCCCCGTTTCGAGCACAATATTGGTCAACCGTCCCTCGATCCAGTTGTGGTCGCCAAGCCGGTAGCCGTAGGCCAGACTGCCTCCGGTGCCGTAATCGGCCAGCCGCTTTTTGTCCGGCCCCAAGTAGAGCGCACCGACGCTCACGTAGTAGTTCGGCCCACTGTAGATGGAGTCGGCCCGGGCATGGCCGCACGCGGCAGCGACGACCACGCCTATGACACAGCCGCACACCAGTCGTGTCCTGGCGCCCCGATGGGTCCGAACCATGTTGTTGTTTCCCCAGATTTCGGCCTTCATTTTACCCGGAAGGGTTCCTGCCTTTGAATGGTAATTCGACACCCCATCGAGATGGCCAGGATAGGCTGCGGCCCCTCATGTGTAGCCTGTGGCGGCAACCATAGCGAGATATTGCACTATGAAGGTAAACAAAAAATTGCGTATTGGCATTGACCTGGGCGGCACCAAGATCGAAGCCATCGTCATGGGCGAGGGCAGCAAGATCCTGCATCGCGAGCGCGTGGCCACGCCGCGCGACTACTACGCCGGCACGCTCGAGGCGATCATGGGTCTCGTCACCCGCGCCGAGAAGGCGGTGGGGGCGAAGCAGAAACTGCCGGTCGGCTTCGGCACGCCGGGCGCGGTCTCGCCCGCCACCGGCCTGATCAAGAACGCCAACTCGACCGCGCTGAATGGCCGCAACCTGGCGGAAGACCTGAAGACCTTGCTGAAGCGCCCGGTGCGCATCGCCAACGATGCCGATTGCCTCGCGCTGTCGGAAGCCCACGACGGCGCGGCCGCGGGCGCAGCCTGCGTGTTTGCCGCGATCCTCGGCACCGGTGTCGGGGGCGGTGTAGCCGTGAACGGGCAATTGCTCTCTGGCCCGAACGCGATCGTGGGCGAGTGGGGCCACAACTCGCTGCCGTGGCCGCGACCCGAATGGAACGAGGTGCCGGGCCCGCTCGGCTGGGACGGCCGCCACGGTTCCATCGAGGTGTATTGCAGTGGCGCGGGGCTCGCGCTCGACCACGAGCGCATCGCCGGGGAAAAACGCAGCGGCGAGGAGATCGTTGCGGCCGCGGAGGCCGGCGACGAAAAGGCGCTGGCGACGCTCGCGCGCTACGAGGATCGCCTGGCGCGTTCCCTCGCGAGCGTGATCAACCTGCTCGATCCGCAGGTGATCGTGCTCGGCGGCGGGCTCTCGCGCGTCACGCGCCTGTATGCGCATGTGCCGAAGCTCTGGGACCAGTGGGTCTTCTCGGATCGCGTGGACACGAAGCTGGTGCCCGCGATGCACGGCGATTCCAGTGGCGTGCGCGGCGCAGCCTGGCTGTGGCCGGAGTAGGCCTGGCCGCCCTCGCAGAAGCTCGGCACGCCCCTGTCATTCCCGCGCACGCGGGAATCCAGCACGCCCTCGCTATTCGCGAGGGGATGAGCCGCTCTGCGTCGTAAGCCTTGGAGGTGTTGCGCTGTGC
>JAYUGN010000343.1:0-2908 GCA_043767605.1 Gammaproteobacteria bacterium | reverse complement strand
TCTGCATCAGGTCCACCGTGCCTACGCGGAAGCCGCACTCGCAGTAGGCCAGGTAGTAGCGCCACAGGCGCAAAAACCGCAAGTCGAACTGCTCGACGATCTTGTCGCGCGTCGCCAGCACGTTCTGGTGCCACAGCTTCAGCGTGTCGGCGTAGTCACGCGCGTAGAAGCTCGGCGCGCCGGGCTGCAGGCCCGCATCGCGCGCAAGCTGCGCGAAGCGCTCCGGCGGGCACAGCATGCCGCCCGGGAAGATGTATTTCTGGATGAAATCCTGTTTGCGGCGGTAGGCCTCGAACTGGTCGGCGGCGATGGTGATGCCCTGGATCGCGGCGCGGCCGCCGGGCTTCAGCGCCTTCTGGATCGCGCCGAAATACGCCGGCCAGAATTCCTCGCCGACCGCCTCGTACATCTCGATCGAGGCGACACGGTCATAGGTCTCGGTCACGTCGCGGTAGTCGCGAATCTCGAAACTGACGCGGTCGGCCACGCCCGCGGCCTCCGCGCGGTGGCGGGCCTCGGCCAGCTGCTCCTGCGACAGCGTGATGCTGGTGACACGGCAGCCGCTGCGCTGCGCGCAATAGATCGCAAAGCCGCCCCAGCCCGAGCCGATCTCGAGCAGGTGGTGTTCGGGTTTCAGCTCGAGCCGGTCGTACATCAGCTTGAACTTGTTGACCTGCGCGTCCTGCAGCGTCTGGTTCGGCGCGGAGAACATCGCCGACGAATACGCCAGCGTCTCGTCGAGCCACATCTTGTAGAACTCGTTGCCGAGGTCGTAGTGGTACTGGATGTTCTCGGAGGCCTGGCGCTTGGTGTTGGCGTTGCGGCGGTGCTGCCACCAGCCGTACAGGCGCGACAGCGGGTTCTTCTCGTACGGCCCGCGGTAGTACGGCTCGTTGGCGTGCATCACGTACAGCAGCGAGGCCATGTCCGGCGAATCCCAGCAGCCGTCGAGGTAAGCCTCGCCAAAACCGACTTCGCCGTTGCGCAGCACGTGGCGCACGAGCTTGGAATCGCGGATGCGCAGCACGCCCACGGGCCCTGGCTGCTCGCCGGTGAACACACGGCGGGCGCCGTTGGGCAGTGTCACGTCGAGCGTGCCGACCTTCACGCCGCGAAACATGTGCATGAGGATGTGCAGGATCAGCGGCGTGCGCGCGCTGCGCGCGGCCGAGACGAGCTGGATGTCCTGCAGGGTGTTTGGCTTGCTGTGTTCCATGGTTTCTTCTTTAGCTGGCTTCAGTGATGGGCGGCGGCGGCTTGGGCACGTAACGGGCCCCACGCAGCCAGATTTTCAGCGCTTCCCAGTGGATGGCGAACACGACTTTCACCGTCATCCAGGGCATCGCGAGCACATGGCCGAGCAAGGCGCTGTCTGACAGCGGGCGGCGCTCACCTGCGAGCGTCGCCTCGAACAGAGGTACGTGGTCGCGGGTCTCCTGGATGTAGACGCGCACCGAATCGCCCGGCTCGCTGATGTGGAACTGGTAGCGCCCTTCGAGCTGGAAGAAGGGCGAGACGTGGAACAACTTCTCCTTGTCCTGCGGCGTTTCCCAGCGCATCGGCGCGCCCTGCTCGGAAAGGACGTAGCAGTGGCGCTCGCCGAAGGTGTTGCGCACCTCGGCCACGACCGCACGCAGGTGGCCATCGGCGTGCTCACAGTAGTAGACGCTGATCGGGTTGAAGGCGAAACCGAGGATCCGCGGCAGCGTGAGCAACTGGATGCGTCCGCCGGCGAGCTCGATGCCACGCTCGCGGATCAGGCCCTCGACCCAGCGGCGCAGCGCGCCTGGCGCAAGGGCGGCCGCGCCGGAAAGATCGCCGTAGTCCCGCTCGCGCAGGCTCACGAGGTTGAAGCGATTCAGCGAGAACAGCCGGCGCGTGCGGTGGACCTCGGCCAGGCGATCGATGTCCACCAGCAGGTAGAACAGCCGATAGACGAACCGGTAGAACGGCGCCACACGGCGACGGTGCATCACGCGCACGTCGTACAGCGCGCCGGGAGCGGTTCCGCCGAGCAGGGTCATGGGCTCAGGCCGCCGCGGTCGCTTCGTCATTCCCGCGCAAGGGGGAATCCAGGTCCTGGGCCCCTCCCCGCGAATGCGGGGACTGCGCGGGGGCGACGGAGGCCCACGACGGCGGGCTACCGAGCGCGGTGGCGACACTCACCGCGCTGCGCAGGCCGTCTTCGTGGAATCCATACCCCGTCCAGGCGCCGGCGAACCAGAGGCCACTCTTGCCCTGGATCTCGTGCATGCGCTGGTGCGTGGTGCGCGAGGCCGCGCTGTATACCGGGTGGTCGTAGCGCGTGTCGAGCAGCACGGTTTCTTTCCTCGGCTCGCGCGAGGGGTTCAGCGTGACCACGTACTGCGTGGCGCCACCGATGTTCTGCAGCAGGTTCATCCAGTAGCTGCCGCTGATGGGCAGGTCGTGGATTTCGTCCACCGGGTGCTGGTAGTTCCAGCTCGACCAGGCCGCGCGGCGCTTGGGCAGGAAGCTCGTGTCGGTGTGCAGGATCACGCGGTTGCCCACGTACGGAATCCCGGAGAGGATTTCGCGCTCGGCATCGCTGGCGTCGCCGAGCATGCGCAGCGCCTGGTCGGCGTGCGCAGCGCAGACCACGGCGTCGTAGCGCTCGGTCACGCCCTTGCTCGTCACCAGCACCTGGCCGTTCTCGCGGCGGACCTGGTCCACGCCGGTATTGAGCCGCAGCTCGCCGGCAAAACGCGCCAGCAGCTTCTTCACATACAGGTGGCTGCCGCCGCGCACCGAAAACCACTGCGGCTGCGAAACCGTGGTGAACAGGCCGTGTGCGTCGAAGAAGCGCATGAAGTCGTCGGCCGGATATTCGGCGGCCTGCTTGGGCGAGCACGACCAGATCAGGCCGGCCATCGGCAGCAGGTAGCGGCTG
>JAYUGN010000342.1:0-8430 GCA_043767605.1 Gammaproteobacteria bacterium | reverse complement strand
CGCCGCGGTAGTCGGTGAAGATGCCGCGCTCGGCGAGTATCGGCGCGTGGTCCAGCGTCAGCGGCCGCCAGGCGATGCGCTCGCCTTTTTCATCGTCGATGACGGTGCCGTAGATGCGCGCGAGCTTGCGGGGCACCGTGCCGGCGGAGGATTCCGCGCCGGCCGGACTGGTCTGCGCCACGACGAACACCGGGTCGCCCGCGGCGAACTTGCCGGTCTCGGGCAGCAGGCCGGTTGCTGGCTGCCATTGCCCTGGCGCCGCCTCGATGAACGCGGGCTCGGCGGCCCAGTTCACGGTTGGTCCGCGGTTCCATACGCCGGTGGTCAGGATCACGAGGCCCGTGACCGTGCAGACAAAGATGGTGTCGATGAAAGGCTCGAGCCCGGCGACCACGCCCTCGGTGACGGGCTCCGGCGTCTTCACCGCCGAGTGTGCGATCGGTGCTGTGCCCAGGCCCGATTCGCTCGAGAACAGCGCGCGGCGCATGCCGAACATGAAGGCCGTGACCATGCCGCCGCCGACGAAAGCGCCCACGCCCTCGGTGCCGGAAAACGCGCCGGCAAAAATGCTGCGGAACACTTCGGGCAGCTTGTCGGCGTTCTGCAGGATCACGTACAGGCCGATCAGCACATACACGCCGCACTTGAACGGCACCAGCGTCTTGGTGACCATGCCGATGCGCTTGATGCCGCCGATGAGCACGATGCCGGCGAGGGTCGCGATCACCAGCCCGCTGATCCACGAGGGCACGCCGAGATACACGCGCGTGGTGTCGGCCACGGTCCAGGTCTGGAACATGTTGCCGCCGGTGACGGCGAACAGGAGCAGCGCGACGCAGAACACGCCGCCGACGAACTTGCCGATGCCAGCCAGCGACGGATGGATGTCCTTGAGGCCGTTGCGCAGCACGTACATCGAGCCGCCGTGCGGATTGCCGGGCTCGCTCGTGTCGCGGTACAGCAAGGAGAGCGTGACCTCGGTGCTCTTGAGCGCCATGCCGATGATGCCGACGGCCCACATCCAGAACACCGCGCCGGGCCCGCCGAATTCCACCGCGATCGCCATGCCGGCGATGGCGCCGAGGCCCACCGTGCCCGACAGCGCGGCGGTCAGCGCCTGGAAATGCGTCAGCGCGCCTTCGCCATGCGTGGTGTCGATGCCCTTGCCGGCGCAGAGCGCCACGCCGTGGGTCAACGAGCGCCACTGGCAGAAACCGCTCCACAGCGTGAACAGCACCCCGATCGCGAGCAGCGCGATCAGCATCGGCACCGACAGCAGTGCGCCGTTCAGCGCGTCAACCGCACCCCAGAACGTGTTCATCCATTTTTACTTGGCCAGCGTGCTGTGGCTGTTGGAGTACACGAAGTACACCACCAGGCCGACGCTCATCCAGATCGCGAACGCCATCCAGGTGATCATGGGCAGCCGATACATCAGGTATCCGCAGAACAGCATTCCCAGGATCGGGATCAGCGGCACCATCGGCACGCGGAAGGGCCGCACCAGCGACGGCCGCGACTTGCGCAGCAGGATCACCGACAGGCACACGAGGAAGAACGCGCCGAGCGTGCCGAGGTTCACCAGTTCGGCCACCCGCCCGATCGGCGAGAAGCCTGCGATCAGCGCGATCACCACGCCGCTGCCGAGGATCAGCTTCACGGGGGTCTGCGTCTTCGGGTGGATCGCGGACATGCCGGAGGGCAGCAGGCCGTCGCGGCTCAGCGCCAGCACCACGCGCGTGAGGCCGTAATAAAGGACCAGCATCACCGTGGTGATGCCGAAGATCGCGCCGGTGGCCACCAGGCCTTGCGCCCAGTTGATGCCGAGCGAGCCCAGCGCCGCGGCGATTGGCGCCTTGATGTCGATCTGCGTGTACGGCACCACGCCGGTCAGGATGGCCGACACGACGATGTAGAGAACGGTGCAGATCGCGAGCGAGGCCAGGATGCCGATCGGCAGGTCGCGCTGGGGGTTTACCGCTTCCTCACCCGCGGTCGATACCGCGTCGAAGCCGATGTAGGCGAAGAAGATCAGCGCCGCGGCGGTGGTGACGCCGCCGACACCGAAGTGCTTCTCGCCGTTGGCATCGATGATTTCGGGCGGGATGAACGGGTGCCAGTTGGCGGGATCCACGTGCGGGCCGGCGATGGCGATGAAGGCCATGATCGTGGCGAGCTTGACCAGCACCATCGCACCGTTGAAGCGCGCCGACTCCTTCACGCCCCAGGACAGCAGCAGCGCGAGCGCCAGCACGATCAGCATGGCGGGCACGTTGGCGATGCCGCCTTCGCTCGGCGCCGAGGTGAGCGCCGCCGGCATCGTGATGCCGAAGAAGCTGGAAAGGATCTTTGCGAAATAACCAGACCAGCCGATCGACACGGTCGCAGTGGCGACGCTGTATTCCAGCAACAGCATCCAGCCGATGACCCAGGCCGGGAATTCGCCGATACCGACGTAGGCGTAGCCGTAGGCGCTGCCGGCGCCGCCGACCGCGCCGGCCAGTTCCGCGTAGCACAGCGCTGCGAAGGCGCAGGCCGTGCCCGAGAGCACGAACGACAGCACGATGGCCGGGCCCGCGTGCTGCGCGGCGGCGACGCCGGTCAGCACGAAGATGCCCGTGCCGATGATGCAACCGATGCCCAGCAGCGTGAGGTCCCAGGCCGTCAGCACGCGGCGCAGGCCGGTGTTGGCGTTCGGGTCGATGGCTTTGGTGCGGAACAGGTTCGAGGACATTTATTTAGCGCTCCAGGATTGCCGTGACGCCGAGACCGCCGGCGGCGCAGATTGAAATGAGGCCGCGGGCGCCGCCCCCGTTCTTGCCAACGTGCTGATCGATGATCTTGGCCAGCGTGCCGAGGATGCGGCCGCCGGTGGCCGCGAACGGGTGGCCCATCGCGACGCTGCCGCCCTTGATGTTCAGCTTGCTGCGGTCGATTTCACCCAGCGGCGCCGAGAGGCCGAGACGATCCTTGCAGAATTTCGGGTCGTTCCAGGCTTTCAGCGTGCACAGCACCTGCGCCGCGAAGGCTTCGTGGATCTCGTAGAAATCGAAGTCCTGCAATTTGAGGTTCGCGCGCGCCAGCATCTTCGGCACGGCGTAGGCCGGCGCCATCAGCAGGCCTTCCTTCTTGTTCACGAAATCCACCGCCGAGGTCTGGCAGCCCGTGAGGTAGGCCAGCACTTTCATGCCGTGGGCCTTGGCCCAGTCCTCGCTCGCGAGCAGCACGGCGGAAGCGCCGTCGGTCAGCGGCGTCGAGTTGCCGGCGGTCAGCGTGCCGTAGCCGCTCTTGCGGTCGAAAGCCGGGCCGAGGCTGGCGAGCTTCTCGAGCGTCGTGTCGGCGCGCAGGTTGTTGTCGCGCTCGGCGCCAGAGTAGGGGACCACAAGGTCTTTGTAGAAGCCTTCCTCGTAGGCCTTCGCGGCGTTCTTGTGCGAGAGGTAGGCGAGTTGATCCTGGTCTTCACGCGTGATCTTCCACTCGCGCGCCATGGCTTCGCAGTGCTGGCCCATCGAGAGCCCGGTGCGCCGCTCCATGACCGAAGGCGTCGCCGGCATGAAGAAGTGCTGGGGACGCAGGCCGGTCAGTGCGGCGATGCGCGCGCCGGTGGTTTTGGCGGCATTCGCCTTGAGCAGGACCTTGCGGAGCTTCTCGTTCACGCCGATCGGCGCGTCCGAGGCGGTGTCCACGCCACCGGCGAGGCCCACGTCGATCTGGCCCAGCGCGATCTTGTTGGCGATGTTGATCGTGGCCTGCAGGCCGGTGCCACAGGCCATCTGCACGTCGCTGGCCGGCGTCTCGGCGGCAAGGCCCGAGGACAGCACTGCTTCACGGCAGAGGTTGAAGTCGCGCGAGTGCTTGAGCACCGCGCCGGCCTGGGCCTCGCCGAGCTGCTCGCCGTGCAGCTGGTACTTGTCCACCACCGCCTTGAAGGCGGCGGTCAGCATGTCCTCGTTGCTGCGCTGCGAATACAGGGTGTTCGAGCGGCAGAAGGGGATACGGGCGCCGCCGACGATGGCGACTTTACGCACGGAATTACCGGTCATAGGGGTGAAACTCCGGAGAGGGACGGCGGGGACGCCGGAAAAGACTGCGCAAACTAAGCGGCTTTGCGGTTGGGGCGCAAGCGCAATGCAATGGGATTTATGATCTTGGGAACCCCTGAGGCTCCCTAGCAACATGAGACGAAATTACTAGCCCAAAGCCCCCTTTATGACGCTTTGATCAGGCCTTTCCTGATATCGTCTGTGGTCATAAGCCGGCCCCAGAAACGGGGCCAGCGCCGGTACATTTGTCCATCATTCGGGGGCCGCACTAAGCACGCGGCATTACACTTGTCCAAGATCTCTCTTGCTGCCGCACTCGGCCTTCTGATCGTTTCGCACGCGGCGTCCGCCGTGACGATCACGGTCAATTCGAATGCCGATAGCGCCGATGCCATGGCTGGCGACGGCACCTGCGGCACCGGCGCGCCGCCCCCCAGCATGACCTGCACCTTGCGCGCAGCCATTGAGGAAGCCAATGCTAATACTGCGGTCTCGAACGTCATCGAGATCGGTTCCTCGGCCGGCGCGTCCACCACGCTGACCTCGTCCTTGCCGGCGATAACAAAACCTGTGTCGATCGGCCTTGGCAGCGGCGTCACGACATTTCTGGTGAATGCCAACAGCGGCGCGGTAGCGGCCCTCTTCCGCGAGGTTTTCCGTTTTACCGGCGCCAATATTGGCGCCTATTCGATCAAGGGCATCAACATCGACAGCGCCAAGACCGTCAATGGGGCTGGCGGCGCCGCGGTGTACTTCGGCGTGTCCGGCAAGTGCGATGTCACGCTCGACACGATGACGATCCGTGGCAGCCAGGCGACGGCCGGGCCCGGCGGCGCCATCGCCGTGGACCTGGTGTCCAACGGCAGCACGCTGAAGATGGACCACTTGGTCATCGGCGGCACCGGCAACATTTCCGCGGGTGTTCCCGAAGCCAATACCGCGAGCACCAACGGTGGCGGCGTGTGGGTGCGGCTGGCCGGCAGCAGCGGCTCGATGTGGATTGATCACTCGCAGATCATCGGCAACACCGCGCCAAATGGCGGCGGTGTCACGGTCCGGCGCGGCCGCCTGCAGGTGTCCAACACGACCCTCAGCGCGAATACTGCGACGACGCTTGGTGGCGCCATTTACCTCGATACCGAGTCCGCCACCGGCGGCAACCTGCGGCTCGAGAACACCACGATTTCGGGCAACAGCGCGGCGCAGGGCGGCGGCATCGGCGTGAACGCGACCAACGGCACGGCATCGTGGGCCACCTTCTCGACCATCACCGGCAACACCGCGACCTCGGCCGGCATGGGCGGCGGCATCATGTCGACGCAGATGAACGTGAACTTCCCCGGCAACCTGTCGAATCCGTTCACTAGCAACATCGTTGCCAACAACGTCGGCGGCAGTTGCGGCAACCAGTTCAGCCACAGCGACACGGCGAACTCGGGCTACAACCTCACCGACGACACGAACTGCAACTTCACGCAGGCGACAGACCAGACGGTTGCCAACGCGGCGGCCCTGAAGCTCGGCGCGCTGCTGGCCGCGAACGGGCCCACTACGACCCCGAACACGCGCGCCCTGCAAGCGGGCAGCCCGGCGGTCGATCGCGGCAACACGAACTGGGTCAACACCACCACGCTCAGCGATGAGCGCGGCGCGGATGCCCAGGACGGCGACCTCAGCGCCAGCGGCAACGACCCGGTGCGCGACATCGGCGCCTATGAGTTCGGTGGGTTCGGTCTCGTGCAGTTCGCGTTTTCCTCCGGCACAGATTTTGGTGTTAACGAAGATGCGGGCCCGGTCCTTGTCCTGATCAAGCGTTACGGTTCTGGCACGGCAGCTGCGACGACGCCCAAGGTAAATTTCGACACGGCTGCCGGAACGACAACGCCCCCCGCGAAGGCTGGCACCTGTAACGCTGCGGGCGTCGCTTATGGCACCAACAATAACAACGACTACGACACGACGTTGACGTTTCCCGCGCCCTACACATTCACTGCTTCGGGCCCCGCGCAGTTCGACCAGACTGCAAGCTTCACGATTTGCAACGACACTCTCGCCGAGTTCGACGAGAATTTTACGATTTCGCTGGCCAAAACCAGTTCCGACACGACCGGCTACGACTTGGGCGCGAAGGCCGGCACCGTGACGATTCACGATGCCGAAAACGGTTTGTTCAAGCTGAACACGGCCACGTACTCGGTCGCCGAGGGTGGCCCCGGCGCCGGTGGTCAAGTCGCGGTCACGATCACCCGCTCCAACGGCAGCAAGGGCGCGGTGCGCATCACCTACTCGACGATCAATTCATCCTGCCAGCCGAGTACCGCCTGCACCATCGCGGCAACGGCCGGGACAGACTACATCTCCATCACTGGCGGCACGGTGGACTTCGCCGAGGGCGAGACGGCCAAGAACGTGACGATTTCGATCGTCGGCGACGCGGCCTATGAAAAGGATGAAGCCTTCCAGGTCAACATCACCAACGCGGCCTGTCTGAATCTTGCGAGTGGCCAGACCTGCGACGCCGGCCTGAACGGCATGCCCATGGATGCGAGTCGCTTCTCGACGATCACGATCACCAACGACGACGCGGCCAAGGCCGGAACGCTCCAGTTCGAGTTGACCTCGTACACGGCGATGGAAGCCAGCGGCACACTGACCGTCAAGGTCAAGCGGGTTGGCGGTTCAGACTGCCAGGTCACCGCGACGTACGGTTCGGTCGACGGCTCCGCCTCATCCTTGAACACGGATCCGAACCAGGATTACAGGCTGGCGGTGGGCAGTCATGTCTTGACCTGGAACGACGCCGATCCCGCCGACAAGACGTTCGACGTGACGCTCATCAACGATTCCGTGACGGAATCGAACAAGACTTTCACGCTGACGCTTTCGACGCCCACGATTACCGGATGCCCGGGCCAGGCCGCGCCGACGCTCGGGCCGAATAGCCCGGGGACGCTGATCTCGGACGAGCAGCCCACCATCCAGTTCAGAGTTTCTTCTGCCAATGTCAGCGAAAAGGGCGGATCGGTAACTCTGGACATCACGGTTGGCACGTTCTCGGGTCCGGCTATCACGGTGCCGTTCTACACCGTCGATGGCACGGCGACCTCGCCGGTCGATTACACCGGTGTACCGCAGTCGAGTCCGGCCACGCTGATCTTTACGGCCAACAGCGATCCCGCAACCACTCAGACGGTGCAACGGACGATCTCGATCATCAGCGATGCGACTGTCGAGGGGAACGAAACATTCACGGCGAATCTCGGTGCGCCGGTGGGTGGCGCGTTGATTGGCACGAATCCCGAAACGATCACCATCATCGATCCGCCGGCGATCCGCTTTACCGCCGCGAATTTCGCGAGCGCGAGCGAGGCCAACGGCAGCACGATCACGGTCACCGCCGAGCGCATCGGCGACACCGCCGGTATGGTGTTCGCGACTTTCGACATCAGCCAGGCCTGCGCGAACCCGCCGACGGCCGGCTGCGCCGAGGAGGCGACTGACTACACGCGCGCGGGCGGCTTCAGCGGCACCTTGAGCTGGGCGGATATGGCCGGCGGCACCCAGACGTTTACGATCACCGTTCTCGGTGACACGGCGATCGAGGGCGACGAGACGATCAACGTCGCGCTGAGCAATCCGAGCGGCAACGCGGTGCTCGGCTCGCCGAAGAACGCCACCGCAACGGTTACCGACGACGACTATCGCTTCGAGATCGTGGATGTCAGCCCGGTGATCGTCTCCGAAGGTGCCGGAAACGCGATCGTCACGGTGCGCCGATTCGGCGCCTCGGTCGGCCCGGCTACGGTGAAGTACTCGACGGCCGACGGCACTGCGCTGGCCGGCTCCGACTACACCGGCACGGCCACGCCGCTGCCGTCGCTGAGCTGGTCCGCTGGCCAGGGCGGCACCAAGACCATTTCAGTGCCCATCACCAACGATGCGCTCGATGAAGTGGACGAGGCGTTCACCGTTTCGCTGAGCAGCCCGGGGGCAAACCTCAACGGTGAGCCCACCACGGTCGCCAATTCGCCGGTGACCGTGCAGATCACCGATGACGACGCGCCGCCGGCGGTCACGCTGTCGCTCACCGGTTCCCCCTTCGCCGAGAACGGTGGTACGGCGACTGTCACCGCAACCTTGACCGCCGCATCTGGCCAGGACGTGACGGTGAACCTGGCCTACTCGGGCACGGCGACGGTGACGAGCGATTACACGCGCTCAGGCACTTCGATCACCATTCCGGCGGGCTCCACGACTGGCTCGGTGACGCTGACGGGCGTCGACGACCCGCTCGACGAGGCCGCAGAGACGATCATCGTGGACATGAGTTGCGGCGCCACCTGCACCGAGGCTACCGCGCAGCAGGTCACGGCCAGCATCACGGACG
>JAYUGN010000341.1:0-2927 GCA_043767605.1 Gammaproteobacteria bacterium | reverse complement strand
GGCGCCTGGAGCCCGGCCCCGTGTCCATGCAGCAGGTGGTGGACCGTGCCTGCCGTCAGCTGACCGCCGACCTCGACGCGCACCACGCCAAGGTCGATGTCGGCGCGCTGCCGGAAATCACCGCCGACGCCAACATGCTGGTGCAGCTGATCCAGAACCTCGTCGGCAATGCCCTGAAGTTCCAGAAACCGGGCAACCCGCCGCGGATCTGGATCGAAGCGGCGGCCGAGGGCGATCACTGGCACTTCAGCGTGCGCGACAACGGCATCGGCATCGATCCTTCGCACCTCGCGCACATCTTCCTGGTGTTCAAGCGCCTGCACACCAGCGACCAGTTCCCGGGCAATGGCATCGGGCTGGCGATCTGCAAGAAGGTCGTGAACCTGCACGGCGGCGAAATCTGGGCCGAGTCGGCCGGCGTGGGCGGCGCGTGTTTTCATTTCACGCTGCCGCGGCCGGCGGAGGAAAGAGCCGCCGCCTGAGCCCGGGCGCTACGGCTTCAGCCGCTCCCGTTCTGCGAGCAGTTCCTTCAACACCTGCGCTGCGCGGCGTTCCAGCTCCGGCCGCGCGGCCGCCAGCGCTTCGGCGTCGTCCCGCAGCGCGGCCGACTCGGTGTCTGCGCAGAACTGGGCGTAGCGTCTCGCCCCGAGGTTCGAACACGCCGATTTCAGGGTATGCGCCGCGCGCCGCGCCAGCGGCAGGTCGCGTTGCTCGACGCCGCGCCTGAACTCCGCGAGACGCGCCGCCAGCTCGATTTCCATCAATCCGACCAACTCGACGATGCCCTCGGGACCGATGGCCGACTCGAGCTTGCGCAGCACGGCGAGGTCGAGCTCGGAGGCCATCAGGCGTTGCGCCGCGGCGCGCTGCGCAGCAGCTGCACCAGTTTTTCCGGCGCGAAAGGCTTGGGCAGGTAGTCGTCCATGCCGGCCGCCAGGCCGGCCTTGCGCTCTGCTTCCAGCACGTTGGCCGACAGGCCGATGATGCGCGGCCGCTGGCCGGTGGCCAGGCGCCGGCACAGTTCGCGCGTGGCCTCCAGGCCGTCCATCACCGGCATCTGCACGTCCATGAACACCAGGTCGTAGGGTTGGCGCAGCACGGCCTCGACGGCCTCCTGGCCGTTGGCGGCGACGTCGGCGTCGTAGCCCATCCGCTGGAGCAGCATCTGGGCGACGCGCTGGTTCACCGAGTTGTCCTCGACGATCAGGATGCGCAGCGGGTGCTCGATGCCCAGCGACTTGGGCAGCACGGCGCGCAGGCCCGCCTTGCGGCCGGGGCGGCCGGGGCGGTTGCGCCGGGTGCGCGACAGCAGCACTTCCGTGATCACCTCGAGCAGGCGCGCGGGCTTGATCGGCTTGAGCAGGGCGTGGTCGATGAGCTTCTTCGATGGTCCCTCGGGTGGACCGACGCCCAGCATCACGAACGGCAGCCGCTTCGCGTCGCGCAGTTCGCGCAGTTCGCGCAGCGAGCGGGCGAGCCGCAGGCCACCGCGGTCCGGCAGGTCGACATCGAGCAGGGCGAGGTCGAATTCCTCACCGCCGCGCAGGCGTTCGATCGCGTCCAGGGGCGAGGGCGTGGACACCGCCACCATGCCCCAGGTCGCGAGGCAGTGGCCGAGGATGCGGCGGTTGATCTCGCTATCGCCCACGACCAGCACCCGGCGGCCCTTCAGCGCGGGCACCGGGCCGGAGGCCGGCGGGCGCCGGGTGCGCGGCGCGGCCTTGAGGCGCACGCTGAAGCGGAACGTGGAGCCGGCGCCGGGGACGCTGGCCACCGCGATCGCGCCGCCCATCAGTTCCACCAGGCGCCGCGAGATGGACAGGCCCAGGCCGGTGCCGCCGAAGCGACGCGTGGTCGAGGAGTCGGCTTGCACGAAGGCCTGGAACAGGCGCTGCTGCGTGGCCTCGTCCATGCCGATGCCGGTGTCGCGCACCGCAATCTCGACCTCGCGCTCGTTGCCCTGCTGCGACAGCAGGCGCGCCTCGACGGCGACCTGGCCGCCGGACGGCGTGAACTTCA
This sequence comes from Gammaproteobacteria bacterium, assembly GCA_043767605.1. GTDB lineage: Bacteria > Pseudomonadota > Gammaproteobacteria > Nevskiales > Nevskiaceae > JACPFV01. The sequence goes on along the minus strand of JAYUGN010000341.1, from coordinate 908 downwards.
CCGCGTTCGACAGCAGGTTCACCAGCACCTGGCGCAGGCGGCCGATGTCGCCCTTGAGCGCTTCCGGCGTGCCGGACTGCATGAGGTAGCCGATTTCGACGTGCTTGCCGTGCGCGGCGCCGGCGACGAGGTCCAGCGCGACCTCGATGCAGTCGCGCAGCGAGAAGGGTTCCTGCTCGAGGTCGAGGCGGCCCGCCTCGATCTTGCTGTAGTCGAGCACGTCGTTGATGACGGCCAGCAGGTGCTCGCCGCTGCGGCGGACCACCTCGACCGACTCGGCCTGTTCCCCGGTGAGCGTCGAGTCGCCCAAAAGCGTGGTCATGCCGATGATCGCGTTCATCGGCGTGCGGATCTCGTGGCTCATGTTGGCGAGGAACTGGCTCTTGGCGCGCGCGGCGTCCTCCGCCACTTTCTGCGCCCGGGCGAGCTCCTCGATGTCGGTGACCGAGCCGACCCAGCCGGTGATCCGGCCCTCGGCGTCGCGCGTGGCGCGGGCCAGCGCGCGGAACCAGCGGTGGCTGCCGTCCGCCACGCGCAGGTGCAGGTTGTTCTCGTAGGGTGCGCCGCTGGCCAGCGATTGCGCCCAGCGCTCGTTCGTCGCGGCGTGGTGCTCGGGCTCGAGCAGCGCGAGCCAGCCGCTCAGGATCAGGTCCGCCGGCGCCAGCCCGAACACGTCCTGGGCGCGCTCGGCGACGAAATCGAGATCACCGTCGGGAGTTGCGGACCACAGCACGTTGGGCACCGACTGGGCGACGGCACGGAAGCGTGCCTCGCTCTCGCGCAGCGCGCTGGCGGCCTTGTGGGTGTCGGTGACATCGATGCTGGCCACGCAGAGGCCCAGCAGCTCGCCATCACTGGTGAGGACCGGGGTCGCCATGAAATCGGCCTGGCGCTGCTCCAGGCCCCGG
>JAYUGN010000340.1:0-2929 GCA_043767605.1 Gammaproteobacteria bacterium | reverse complement strand
GGATGCCCCACACCGGCGTCTTGCCGGCGCGGTAGTCGCGCGTCACGCGCAGTTCGGCGGTGCTGCCGTCCAGCGACTGCACCACCAGCTCGAGGCCTTTTTCGCCCTGGTCGGGCAGGAACAGGAACTGGTTCGGGTGCCACTCCTTCACCAGCGGGCCCTTTACGCGGTAGCAGGCGTCGCCGGTCTTGTCCTGCCAGCTCTCCATCTTCTCGCCGTGGCTCTGCCAGAAATCGGCCGGCAGGTCGGCGTAGCCCTTGGGCAGGAGCTCGAGGTCATCGAGGACCTGGTCGTTGTAGTAATCCTCGGTGTGCACGCCGACGATCGCCGACTTGATCCGCAGGTTGATGTCTTTGCTGACCAGCGTGATGCGCCGGTCCGGGTGCCCGGTGCGCAGGCCCAGTGCCGTGAGCAGGATCGAGTTGTCCGGCTTGTTGCCGGGCAGCACGTCTGGCAGCGAGGCATCGGGCGGGCGGGTCTGGAAGAACAGGCGGCCCGAGGCGGGCCTGCTGCCGTCCTTCATGGTCACGCCGAGCTGAGATGAGGGCAGCGGCAGTCCCTGCTCGATCTTGCTGTGGTCCTTGTCGCGCATCAGGTCGTCGAGGAATCGGCTGACCTGGCGGGCGTTGCGCGAGACTTCCGAGGTGCCTTTCTTGGCGGCGTCGAGCTCCTCGAGCACCACCATCGGGATGAACAGGTCGTGCTCCTCGAAGCGGTAGAGGGCGGTCGGGTCGTGCATCAGCACGTTGGTGTCGAGGATGAAGATGCGCTTTTTCATCAGAGAGCCTTTACCGCGCCGAGAACCTCGACCGCGTGGCCCTTCACCTTCACTTCGCGCCACACCTGCTTGAGCTTGCCGTCGGCGCCGAACAGGAAGGTGCTGCGGTCCACGCCCATGTACTTGCGGCCGTAGAGGCTTTTTTCCTTGATCACGTCGAAGGCCTTGCACATCTTCTCGTCGCCGTCCGACAGCAGCGCGAACGGAAACTTGTATTTGGCCGCGAAGTTCTCGTGGCTGCGCACGCTGTCGCGTGACACGCCCACCACCTCGGCGCCGGCCTTGACGAAATCCTTGTAGAGGTCCCGCAGGTCGATGCCTTCCTGCGTGCAGCCCGGCGTGTTGTCCTTCGGGTAGAAGTAGACGACCAGCGCCTTGCCCTTGTAGTCCGGCAGCTGGACGTCCTTGCCGCCGGTGGCGGGAAGCTTGAGGTCCGGGATCTTGTCGCCGTTCTTGAGGGCCATTGAGTCCTTCAGGTCTTGATGGGATCCAGCATGCCGTCCGCGTTGAGGTCGTCGCACAGGTCCATGAACTGCTCGCGCAGCGCCTGCGGGTGCTGGCTCACGGGCACGTGCAGCACCATCTGCACCGAGGCCATGCCGGCGCCGGTGTAGGACGACTGGTACTTTTGGGTAATGATCTCGGAAACCTCGACGCCCTGCGTGTGGCAGAACTCGAGCAGGTTCAGCAGCAGGTCCTGCTGCTGGGGCGCCACCACGTCCACGGCGTAGGCGCGGAATTCTGGGTTTTGCGGACGCGGCCCGCAGCGCGTGAACTGCACCTTGAGCTCGAGCTTGGTTGCGAGGCCGGGCAGGGCGGTTTCGAGCCGGCCCAGCGCGCTCCAGTTGCCCGACACGATCAGGCTGGCGGCCAGGCGATCGCCGATCGGCGCGATGCGGCAGTCCTCGACCTCGCAGCCGCGCTCCCGGATCGCCTTGAACAGGTCCAGCGCGAGCTGCGGCCGGGCGGGCGCGAGCACCGAGATGGACAGGTGATTCTCGATCTGGGGCATGGGACGCAGGCGTGGGGACGGCCGCAAGTTTAGCAGCCGGACGGGGTGCGTGAGCTATACTTCGCGCCCCCGATTTGTCCCCCTCAACGATATTTAAATGATCGCCGGCAGCATTGTTGCGCTCGTCACGCCCATGAAGGACGACGGCGCGGTGGACTACGACAACCTTCGTCGCCTGGTGGACTGGCACATCGAGGAAGCCACCGACGGCATTGTCGCCGTGGGCACCACCGGTGAATCGGCCACGCTGGACGTGGATGAGCACGTGAAGGTCATCGCCTGCGTGGTCGAGCATGCCAATGGCCGCGTGCCCGTGATCGCCGGCACCGGCGCCAATTCGACCAGCGAAGCCATCGAGCTGACCCAGGCTGGCAAGGCCGCGGGCGCGCAGGCCGCGCTGATGGTCACGCCGTACTACAACAAGCCGCCGCAGGAAGGCCTGTACCGCCACTACAAGAAGATTGCGGAGACGGTGGACATTCCGATCATCCTGTACAACGTGCCGGGCCGCACCGGCTGCGACCTGCAGCCCGCCACGGTGAAGCGCCTGGCCGGCGTGCCCGGCATCGCCGGCCTCAAGGAGGCCTTCGGGACGATCGCGCGCATCAAGGAATTGCTGGCGCTGAAGCTGGCCAATTTCACGCTGCTGTCGGGCGACGATGCCACCGCCTGCGAATCCATCCTGCTCGGCTGCCAGGGCGACATCTCGGTGACCGCCAACGTCGCGCCGCGCCTGATGCACGAGATGTGCGCAGCGGCGGCGAGCGGCGACCGCAAGCTTGCGATGGAGATCGACGCGAAGCTTGCGCCGCTGCACAAGCACCTGTTCTGCGACCCCAGCCCGATCCCGGCGAAGTGGGCGCTGCAGGAAATGGGTCGCATCGGCTCGGGCATCCGGCTGCCGCTGGTGCCGCTCGACAAGTCCCATCATGAAACCGTGCGCGGCGCGCTGCGCGCCGCTGGAGCGATGAAATGAAGTACGTGGTTCGCGTGATCGTGCTCGCTGCTGCCGCTGCCCTGGCGGGTTGCGCCGCCAACAGCTACTGCAAGGGCGAGCAGTCCTACCAGAAGGCCCCGTCGGTGCCGCCACTGAAGGCCGCCGACGGCCTGAAGCTGCCGGAGTCGGCCTCGGCGCTGAA
>JAYUGN010000339.1:0-20919 GCA_043767605.1 Gammaproteobacteria bacterium | reverse complement strand
GGCCATGCCGTTGCCGAAGGCAACCCCGAGCGCAGCGAGGGGCGGCGGCGAAGCGCGCCGCCATCCCTCTCTGTCCGCCAAATTTGACTTCGCCGTTGGGGCGATGCCCAATGGGTCATCTTGACCTGTTGAGTATTTGCCCTGAAAACCACCACCGTAGCGCAGGCGAAAGCCCGGCTTTCCGAGCTGATCGGACAGGTCGCGCACGCCGGCCACAGCGTGCTCATCACCCGGCGGGGCCGGCCCATGGCCAAGCTCGTACCCGTCGATGCGCCCGCGCGGCGGCATCTGGCAAAAGTAAAGGGTTGGCTCGACAAGAACGATCCATTCTTCGATGCCTTGAATGGGATCGTGGCCGAACGTGCCCAGCACAAGCCTCGGGCTGTTGAATTCTGACGTGGCCGGCTACTTGCTGGACACCAACGTCCTGTCGGAATTGTTGAAGAAGCGGCCCGAGCCCGCGGTCGTTCGTGCGCTGAACGTCGTTCCGGCAGTGGACTTGTTCACTTCGAGCATCTGCGTCATGGAATTGCGTCGTGGAACCCGCCGCCATCCCGGCGGGGAACGTCTATGGGGACGGATCGAACGCGAGTTGCTGGCGCGGGTCCAGATCCTTGCCTTCGGCGAGCGGGAGGCTGTACTCGCCGGCGATATTGGCGCCGAACTTGCCGAGCAGGGCCTGCCCGTCGGCACCGAGGATGTCCTGATCGCTGCGACTGCGATGGCACACGGCCTGATCGTTGCAACGCGTAACGCTGGGCATTTTTCGCGAGTCAAGACATTGCGGGTGATCAACTGGTGGCCCTGACGGCGGCCCCAGCCGAGGGTGGCGGCGGTAGACTCCCACGATGACCGAACCCCAATTGGTGCAGCTCGCATCCGGCGACACCTTGTTCCGCGAGGGAGAGCCGGGCGAGACCGCGTTCCTGATCGAGAGCGGCCTCATCGACGTCCTGCGCACGGTCAACGGCGAAGTCTTGCGCCTGGCGACCCTGGGGCAGGGGGAACTGCTGGGCGAGATGTCCTTGATCGACCGGCTGCCGCGCACGGCGACGGCGGTTGCTGCCGCCGAAACGCGCTTGCGCGCGATCACGCGCACACATTACGACCAGCACTATCGCGAGGCCAACCCGCTGATCCGGCTGGTGCTGCGCGCGCTGCTGCAGCGGCATCGTTCCAGCGTCGGGCATTCACCCAGGGGCGAGACTCCGTCCGAGACCATGCAGATGGATCGCAACGAGCTCCTGGCCCGGCTGCGCATGGAGCAGGACCTGCGAGGTGCGCTCGAGCGCCGCGAGCTGGTGCTGCACTTCCAGCCGATCGTGCGGGTTGCAGACCGCCGCACGGCGGGGTTCGAAGCACTGATCCGCTGGAACAGCCCACAGCGCGGCATGGTGCCGCCCGGCGACTTCATCCCGATCGCCGAAGAATCCGACCTGATCATCGACATCGGCCGCTGGGTCCTGCAGGAAAGCTGTGCCGCCCTCGCCCGCCTGCGCAGCATCCAGAAGCGCGCTTCGTCCAGTGATCCACTGTTCCTCACCTTGAACGTTTCCGGCCGCCAGTTCGAATCCGGGCTCCTTTACGACGACGTCGCGAGCGCGCTCGCCCCGGGGCTGGACGGTGGCCGGGTGAAACTCGAGATCACCGAGAGCCTGCTGATGAAGGACGTAAAAGCCGGAACCGAACTGGTGCACCGGCTCAAGGCGCTCGGCGCCCAGCTCGCCGTGGACGATTTCGGAACGGGTTATTCGTCCTTGAACTACCTTCACCGCCTCAATGCCGACTGCCTGAAAGTGGACCGATCGTTCGTCAAGGACCTCGAGACTGACCAGAGCAGCCCGCGGGTACTCCAGGCGATCAAGGGCCTCGCAACCGGATTCGGGCTGGAGACGGTCGTCGAAGGCGTTGAGACCGCGTACCAAAGGGACAAGATCGGCCTGATCGGCTTCGATTACATCCAGGGGTTCCTGTATTCGAAGGCCGTTCCCGAAGAGCAGACCTCGGCGATGATCGATCGGCGCTGGAACTGACCCCATGAAAGTCCTGGTCGTAGACGACGATTCCGACTACCGGAAGCTGCTGCGCCACCACATCACCTCGAAGTGGCCCAAGGCGCAGGTCACGGACTTCGACCCGGCCGCCGGCGGAGCGGCGCTCGACGACAAGCAGGCCGCGACCTTCGACCTGGTCCTGCTCGACTACCAGCTCGGCGCCGAGAACGGCCTGGACTACCTGCGCCGCTTCCGCAAGAACCCGGACTTCCCGCCAGTGATCATGCTCACCGCCGAGGGCAACGAGCGCCTCGCCGTGACCGTGATCAAGCTCGGCGCCGCCGACTACATTCCCAAGCGCAGCATGACGCACGCCTCGCTGGTGCGAAGCATCGAGGAAGCGCTGGATGCGCGGGGCGCCGTGGCCCGCTTCGAGAGCGAAGAACCGAAGGCGACGCCGCAGCCCGGCGTCGAGATCAAGGGCCTGCGCATCCTCAAGAAGATCGGCGAAGGCGGCATCTCGTGCGTCTACCTCGCACAGCGCGAGGGCGACCCGACGCCCATCGTGCTGAAGGTGTTCGACCATGCACGGCGCAGCGAGAACGAGGAGCAGTTGCTGCGCTTCTTCCAGGAATGCGAGCTGCTCTCGCGCCTGAACCATCCCGGCATCGTCCGGCTGCTCGATCGCGGCTCCACCGACAACTGGGTCTACGTGGCGATGGAGCATTTCTCCGCGGGCAGCCTGCGCGATCGCATGACCGGACCGCTGACACCGGCGCAAGCACTGGCCTACATGCGGCCGCTGCTCGATGCGCTGGAAGTGGTCCACGCCGCCGGCATCGTGCACCGCGACCTCAAGCCCGCCAACGTGATGCTGCGGCAGGACGGCAGCCCGGTGCTGATCGACTTCGGCGCGGCGAAATCGCTGATCGAGGACACCAACCTCACCCGCAAGGGCGCGGTCCTCGGCACGCCGTTCTACATGAGCCCGGAGCACGCGGAAGGGCTGGTTCCCGACGGCCGCAGCGACCTGTATGCGCTGGGCATCATGCTGTTCGAGATGCTGACCGGCTCGGTGCCCTACAGGGCGAGCACGGCGCTGGCGGTCTGCTACAAGCACCAGCACGCGCCGATTCCGGACCTGCCGCCCGCGTTGGCACCCGCGCAGTTCCTGATCAACGGCCTGCTGGCGAAGGATCGCGGCCAGCGGTTCAGCACGGCGCAGGAAGTGCGCGGCGCGATGGCGGTCCTCGCAGGCCTGAAGTAAAGGACGCGCCATGGTCATGCCCGCGCAGGCGGGCATCCAGTGTGAAACCTCAATGCACCCGCTTCGCCGCCGCGGCCTTGACCGCCTGTTGCTGCGCAATCAGCCCCGCCAGCGCAGCCTTCGCCGCCGGCGACTGGTCGAACGGCTCGGTGAGCCCGGCGACCATCTGGTCGAGCAGGTCGTCGACCGTCACGAGCAGGGTGTTCTGGCCGCTGAATTCCGAAAACGCCACGCGGCCGCGATATTCCGGCCGTTCGTCGGCCAGGTAAGTCCCCGCCACCTTCAGCCAGCGCGTCTGCTTGAGCTCGGCATCGCGAACCTTGAACCACGCGCCGGAGGCGAGCAGGCGCAAGAGCTGCGCGATCGGCGGCGAAGCAGTGGCGGGCGCGGCCGGCGCCACGGACTCGGCAGCTTCCTGCGCGGCTGGCGCGACTGGCGGCGCCGCCTGCCACTCCCGTTGCGCCGCTTCGAAACCCTGGCGCAGACCAGAGAGCAATTCGGTCGTCCGGGTCGGCACCATGCCGGCGGCCGCGAGGTCGAGATCGAGCTGCGCGCACAGCGGTTCAAGCTGCGCGGCGTCCAGCGCCGTGCCGGCGGCGGGATCCACGGCGTCCATCACCTTCTGCACCAGCAACATGCCCACGCGCCAACCTTCGCTGTCCATGCCGTGGCGCAGCAGGCTCAGGCCCAGCAAGGGCGCGAGGCCCGTGAAAAGCAAGGGCCGCGCCTGCTCGGGAATTTTTCGCGCCGTCAGGCGCAGCTGCATTTCTTCCTGCACCACCTGGCGCGCCTTGTCGATCAGGGCCTGCCGGCGGGCCCTGCCCTGCACCAGCTGGTCGTCGATGAAACGTTCGGCATCGGCTTCGGTCAGCGGCACGGCAGTCGCAGCTGCGGCCTTCACGCTCTTGGCCGCCACCTGGAACTGCGACTGGATCATGGCCACCAGTTCCGTGAGCTGGCCGATGGAGCCGGCGCCGGTGGTGCGCGCGGCCGCCGCCATCGTCGCCAGTTCGTTGACCAGCCTGCGGACGGGATGATCGGCGTTCGCAAAAAACGTGCGGTCGCTCATCGCGCTCTTGATGACCGAAAAACGCAGCTCATCGAGCTGCGGCTTCAGTTCCTGCGGCACGCTGGAATCTTCCAGGATGCCGTTGAACATCCTGCCGACCAGGTCGGCGCACTGGAGGCTGGCGCGGGCCTGCGGAGCTCCCCAGCCCACCACGGCGTGGCCGCTGGCCGCCTGCGAAAGGTCGATTGCCAGCTCGGCATCGCTGTAGCTCGCGGCGATCGCCGCGGGTCCGCCCTGCACCGAGCGCAAGGAGTTCAGCGTCCTGCTGTCGAGGCCCGGCATCTCGATGCCGACCTGCTCACCCGCGGGAATGTACTGCGCGCTGACCGGCTGCATTCCACCGGAACCGCCCGCCCGCATCCCGCGATCGCCAGGCATCGCCGAAAAACCGCCCGTCATCCCGGAACGCGGGCCCGTCGCGGAGCCCGGGTGCAGTGCGCCGCCGCCCTGCGGACCGGCGGTTCCCGCGCCGGTTCCCGGCCGGATCGGCGACGACGGCGCACCGCTGCCATGGCCCTTCGAGAGCGCGGGCGGCGCCGCGCCGGGGCGGTGGTAGTGCTTCACGACCAGCGCCGTGGCACCCCCCACCTCCAGCAATTTCAGCGATTCCGCGTAGACCTCGTTCAGGCTGGGCACGACCAGCTTGTCGAACAGCTTGTAGATCAGCAGCTCGGTCTGGAATTCCAGGTTCAGGGATTGGGTGCTGACCCTGAACGCATCGCACAGGGTGGACGGCGACAGGGCCGCGGGCGAGATCGGCGCGCCGCGCTCGTGGATCAGCCAGTCGAGGCGCTGCTCGATTTCCCGCAGCGGCTGTTCGTTGAGGTTTTCCGCCTTGAGCGCAATGTTGTTGACCGCGATGGATTCCTCGATCGTCCGGGTCTGGGACAGGCGCAGCTCCTCGAACGAAACGTCGCCCTCGGATTTCCGCTTGACCTCTGCGCCCGGCAGGAAGCCGGCAACCAGTTGGTCGGAAAAAACCTGGAGGATCGCCTTGCGATGCTGGCGCACCAGTTGCCGGGTGTCGAAGTTCCGCCGCTGCTCGGCCGGGTTGCGGGAGCGCTCGGCCATGGCCATCAGCACGCCGTCGGCGCCCTCGAACATCTGCTCGAGGCGCCGCAGCATCAGGTCCAGGACAAGCTTCTTGAGATCCCGGGCCAGGGCGGGGATCCCGGGGCCGACGACATTGTCAGTTGCAGTCGCCAATTCGTGCTCGTGCAGGTCGAGGTTGAGGTGCCAACCTAGTGTAGCGCCGCGCCCGAGGCGGGGTTAATCCCCGTGGGCAGGCGCCGCCGTCGCCGCGCGCAGGGCCTTGGTGAACTCGGGCGCGGCGCCTTGCAGCTTGGCGCTGCGCGCGAGGACGCTGCCGTCACGGTCGAGCAGCGTCATGAGTACGGAGTGGTTGAAGCCGCCCTCCGGCAGCGCGCGATACTGGATGCCCAGCAGCGCGGAAATCTTGCGCACATCGCGCGCATCGGCGCGCGCGAAGGTCCAGCGCCCCAGATCGGCGCGATGCTTGCGGGCCAGGTCCGCCAGCACTTCCGGCGTGTCGTGCTCCGGGTCGATCGAGATCAACAGCACGCGCAGGCGCGACCGCGCGGCCTCGTCGAGCTGATGCTCGAGCTGCCCGATGTTGGCGATCAGCGTCGGGCAGACGTAGTCGCAGCTCTCATAGAACATGCTGATCAGCACGGGCTGGCCACGGTAGACATCGAACAGCACGGTCTGGCCCGCCTGGTTGACCAGCGACGCCTTCAGGCCATACAGCGAGCCCGCGGCTTCGCCGGCCGGCGCTGTGCCGGCAAACGCGAGCAGCAGCGCGCCCAGCGTGAGCGCGCGAATCACCGGGCCTCCGCATCGCGGGCACAGCGGAAGCCCAGGCTGCGCGTGGTGTCCGAGGCCCGCAGGCTCGAAAGCAGGGCGATGCGCATCAGCACGGCATAGTTCTCCTTTTGTTCCAGCGTCAGCGCGCCGCTGCCGCAGAATTTCGCGAGTTCCGGATCGCCCGCGGCACGGCTGTCTTCGCCGGCCATCAGCGATCCCGCATCCTCGACCCACTCCCAGACCAGCCCATGCAGGTCCTTCACGCCGAAGACATTCGCGGGCCTCTGGCCCACTGCCGCCAAGTCACCGGAGGCGGGCTTGGCGTACCAGTCGAGGATTTCCTGCCGCCAGGCGGCGGCGGCCCTCGCATCGGGTGTGGTGGTGCTGGCGGCGGCGGCGAATTCCCACTCGTACCAGCCCGGCAACCGCGCGCCCTGCGCTTCGCAATACGCCTGTGCGGCGAACCAGCTCACGCGCGTCACCGGCTGTACGCCCTGCGGCGGATTGGACAGTTTGCGCGCGCCCGCCCAGTGCGACAGGTACTCCCGGTCGGCGAGTACCGCCGGGACTTGCTCGCGGCCCCATTCCGGATGCGCGGCCACGAACGACAGGAATTGCGCGTTGGTAACCGGGCGCGCCTGCAGTTCGAAGGGCGCCACTTTCGTTTCGTATTGTCCCTTGGCCACCGGCAGCGCCGAGCGGAACACGCCGCCCGGAACGCGCACGAAATCGCCGGCCTGCGCGGCGGCGGCATCGAACAAGCAGGCCGCAAGCACGAGCCGCGCGAGGGACTTCAGTGGGCCGAGCCCTCGGGCCGCTTTGTCGCGCCGCGCACGGCCTTCACTTCTTCGGTCGAGACTGCGTCGCCCTTGTTGCCCCAGCTGTTGCGGACGTAGGTGAGGATGTTGGCGATCTCGTCGTCGTTCAGCTGGCTCATCGGCGGCATCACCGAGCTGTATGGCGTGCCATTGACGGTGACCTTGCCGCTGAGCCCGTTGATGACGACGCCGATCGCGCGCTTCTTGTCCGCCATGAGGAAGTCGGACTTGGCCAGGGGCGGAAACACGCCGGGCAGACCCTCGCCGCTGGACTGGTGGCAGACCGAGCAGGTTCCCGCAAACCGCGCCTCGCCGGCCTTCACCTGCTGGGCCTTGGTGAGCTTGCCGCTGGCGGCGGCGGCACGCGCCTCGGCCACGGGCCCGGCGCTGGCGACCTTGTCGCTCAGGTACACCGAGTCCACTTCCTTGCCGGAATAGATCGCCTTGTTCTCCTCGCCTTCGGCCTTGAGGATGCCGAGCGCGCCCTTGTTGAAGGCACGGAAGATCGAATGGTCCACCAGCACGTAGCTGCCCGGCACTTCGATGTGGAACTCGACCGCCGCCGCACCGCCCGCGGGAATCAGCGTGGTCTGCACGTTTTCCTGCGCGTGGGTGCCGCCTTCGTAGCGCACCTTGTCGAAGATCTCGCCGATGACGTGGAAGCTCGACACCAGGTTGGGGCCGCCGTTGCCTACGAACAGCCGCACGGTGTCGCCGACCTTGGCCTTCAGCGCGCGGTCCGCGACCAGCGAGCCCTCTGCGCCATTGAACAGCACATAGGTCGGCTTTTCGTCGATGGCCTTCTGCATGTCGAAGTCCTGGTGGCCTTTCGCGCGGTACTTGCCCACCGTGTAGAAATCGCCCTGCATCACGTAGTACTCGTGATCCACCGGCGGCAGGCCCTCGGGCGGCTCGATCAGGATCAGGCCATACATGCCGTTGGCGACGTGCATGCCCACCGGCGCGGTCGCGCAGTGATAAACGTAGATGCCCTGGTTCAGCGCCTTGAAGGTGAATTGCGACTCGTGACCGGGCGCCGTGAACGAGGAAGCCGCGCCGCCGCCCGGCCCCGTGACGCCATGCAGGTCGATGTTGTGCGGCATCCTGGAATCGGGGTGATTCCTGAGATGGAATTCCACCGTGTCGCCCTGGCGCACACGGATGAAGCTGCCAGGCACGGTGCCGCCGAAAGTCCAGAAGGTGTAGTTCACGCCCTCGGAAATTTCCTTCTCGATCTCGCGCACTTCGAGTTCGACGATGACTTTCGCCGGTTTCTTGCGCCCGGTCGGCGGCGGGACTTCAGGCGGGCTGGTCAGCACGGCCTTGACCGGCTCGCCCTGCGGCGGGCCGAAATCGCCTTTGAGAGATCCGCCGGTGTCGGCGGAGGCCCGCACAGGAAGGGCGCTGGCGAAAGTAAAAACCAGGACTGCGACCTCATTGCACCAGATGCGGCTGCGCATGGCTCACCTCACTGTGGAGTACGACAGCCAAGGATCAGCTTTTCGTCAACTGCCTGGCCATGTCGAAATGATACTGCAGGGCCGGCAGGGTGTCGGTGGCGAAAGCGCGGATGTCGCTGTCCTTCGAATCCTTCGCGGTTTCCTTGAACAGCTCCATCCCTTCGTGGTGGGTTTCGCGCATGACCTCGGCATATTTCTTGTCGAATGAGGCGTGGTGACCTTGTCAGGCACCGTGCCGAGCGAGGCCCAGATCGACCAGGCCGTGAGCGTGACCAAGCACGTCAAGGGTGTCAGTGACGTGCACAACGCCCTGACCGTCAAGGCTACTGACAAGGACTAGTTCGCGGTCAGGCTCACGATCCGCGCCTGGATCTTCCCCTCCACCGCGCCGCGGCCAAAGCGGCGCACCAGCCCGCGTTCCGCCGCGCCGGTGGCGCGGTCGAGCCCCGAAGGGTCGCGCGCCTCGATTTCGCCGCGCAGTGGCGTGCCGTGGCAAAAGGCCTCCGCCGCATGACGCGCATTGGGCGCGCGGCTGATTGCGGTCACTTTCTCGATATAGGCGTCCGCAAAGCCGCCGGCCTCTAGCTCGCGCACGATCAACGCTTCGTCGGCATAGCCGTAGGGCGTGCGCGCGAGGAAGCGCGGCGGGTCGTCGGGGAACACCGTGGCGAGCGCCTCGGTAATGGCTTGCGGGAACGCGTTGTCCTCGAGCCGGTCCCAGACATTGAACAGGTAGGTGCCGCCGGGCTTCAGCACGCGGCGGGCCTCGGCGTGCGCCTTCGGCTTGTCCGGGAAAAACATCACGCCGAACTGGCAGACCACGGTGTCGAACTTGCCATCATCAAAGGGCAGTGCCTGCGCATCGGCGAGGCGCCAGGTCACGTTGTTCGGCGTGCCGGCCGCCGCCGCCTGGTCCAGCATGGCCTGGTTGAGGTCGGTGGCGACGATGTCGGCCCGCGGCATCGCCAGCGCCATGGCGCGCGTCAGCACGCCGGTGCCGGCGGCGATCTCGAGGATGCGCGTGGGCTTGCGGCGGGCGATTCGCCGGACCAGGTCCGCCGCGTACGGCTCGAAGATCATCGGGACCAGGTGGCTTTCGTAGACCTGCGGGATCGCGCCGGCGAAAGTCTTGTCGTTCTGGCTCATGGGAAGCCTCGTACTGTGGGCGGGCATTGTACAAACCCCGCTGCGGCCTCCAGGGCGGGGTCGAGACCGAAGTCCCGGCCGAAGGTTGCCGCGCACAAGGCCGGCGAATACATGGAGGACTCCGCGCTCCAGGCCCAGGCAAAGGTTTCGGAAGCCGACGCGCGCGTGACCGCGCTCGCCAAGGTTCCGTCCGGCACTGTTTCCAGCGCCGAACTGGAGAAGGAACACGGCAAGCTGGTCTGGTCATTCGACATCGCCCAGGCCCGGTCACCGAACGTGGCCGAGGTCCAGGTGGACGCGATCAGCGGCAAGATCGTCTCCACGAAGGTGGAGACGCCGCGCCAGGAAGCCAAGGAAGCGGCGGCCGAGAAGGGAGTGAGAATCTCTCCGCATGGAGAGGTTCACAAGAGATAAGTGGTGCGCCCGGAGAGATTCGAACTCCCGACCCCCAAGTTCGTAGCCTGGTGCTCTATCCAGCTGAGCTACGGGCGCACTTTTCAAACGAACCGCCGGGAGGACCGGCGGGGCGCGCATTATAGGGAGAAGCGCGGCCGTGGGGTAGCCCTCGACGGGCTTCGCTGCGCTCGGCCCAGCCTACGCCCCGAAGTTGATCTTGGCCTCGAGGTTCGTGCGCGAGTCGGCATTGGTCAGCGCCTCCTCGAGCTCGATCGTGCCTTCCTTGTAGAGGCCGAACAACGAGCTGTCGAAGGTCTGCATGCCCTTGTCGGAGGACTGGTTCATGGCCTCCTTCACCTCGTCGATGCGCTTCTTCAGGATCAGGTCGGACACGTAGGGCGTGTTGATCATGATTTCGATGGCCGCGCAGCGCTTGCCGTCCTTGCGGCGCACCAGGCGCTGCGAAACGATGGCGCGCAGGGTCATGGCCAGGTCCATGTAGAGCTGGTCGCGCAGGTCATCGGGATAGAGGTTCACGATGCGCTGCAGCGCCTGGTAGGCGTTGTTGGCGTGCAGCGTGGAGATCGAAAGGTGGCCGGTGTTGGCCAGCTGGATGGTGGCCTCCATCGTGTCGCGCTTGCGGATCTCGCCGATCAGGATCACGTCCGGCGCCTCGCGCAGCGAGCTCTTCAGCGCGTTCTCGTAACTGTGCGAATCCTGACCGACTTCGCGCTGGTTGATGATCGAGCGCTTGTTCGGGTGGATGAACTCGATCGGATCCTCGATTGTGAGGATGTGGCCGGTCCTGTTCTCGTTGCGGTGGTTGATCATCGCCGCGAGCGTGGTGCTCTTGCCCGAGCCGGTGGCGCCGACCATCAGCAGCATGCCGCGCTTGTGCATGATGAGATCCTTCAGGATCTCCGGCACGCCGAGCTCCTCGAGGGTCGGCACCGTGCTCTTGACGTTGCGCAGCACCATGCCCAGCGAGCCGCGCTGGTGGAAGATGTTGACGCGGAAGCGGCCGAGCGTGCCGGCCTGCAGCGCCAGGTCGATCTCGAGGTTGCTGTTCAGGTGCGCCTGCTGGTCTGGCGTCAGGATGCTCATCGCCAGGTCCGAGATGGCCTGCGCGGTCATCTGCTGCTTGCCGACGCCTAGCATCTCGCCTTCCACCTTCAGCATCACCGGCGCGTTGCTGGTGAAGAAGAGGTCGGAGGCGTTCTTCTTGACCGCAAGGTCGAGGTACGGCAGCAGTTTCTGGAACGGCTGCGAAGCGGCGGAAGCGGCTGCGGGAACCACGGCGGGCGCGGGCGTGCTCATGGGTCAGCTCCTACTTGCGCCGCATGACGTTGGCTTTTTCCTCGTCTTTCATCTGCATCTTCTTCACGGCGTCGTCTTCCATGATGTTGGAGCGCGCGCGCTTGGATTCCAGCTTGATGCGCAGGCGCACCTCGTTCTGCGAATCGGCGTTGCGGATCGCCTCGTCGTAGCTGATCTGGCCGGCCTCGAACAGGTTGAACAGGAACTGGTCGAACGTGATCATCCCCTGCTCGCCGCCCGCCTTCATCGCTTCCTTGATGCCGGTGACTTCGCCCTTGAAGATCAGGTCGGCGATGAACGGCGAGTTCAGCATGATCTCCATGGCGGCGACTCGCCCGCCGCCTTCCTTGCGCACCAGGCGCTGAGCGATGATCGACTTCAGGTTCAGCGACAAGTCCATCAGCAGTTGCTCGCGCTTGGCCTCCGGAAAGAAGTTGATGATGCGGTCGAGCGCCTGGTTGGCGCTGTTGGCGTGCAGCGTCGCCAGCACCAGGTGGCCCGTTTCGGCGAAGTTCACCGCGTACTCCATGCCTTCCTGCGTGCGGATTTCGCCGATCAGGATCACGTCGGGCGCCTGGCGCAGCGTGTTCTTGAGCGCGGCGTCCCAGCTGAAGGTGTCAGTGCCGACCTCGCGCTGGTTGACGATGCAGCCCCTGTGCGGGTGCACGTACTCGATCGGATCCTCGATCGTGACGATGTGGCCCTTGGTGTTCTCGTTGCGGTAGCCGATCATCGCGGCGAGCGAGGTGCTCTTGCCCGAGCCGGTGCCGCCGACCATCAGCACCAGGCCGCGCTTCTCCATCACGATCTTCTTGAGCTGCTCGGGCAGGTTGAGCTGCTCGAAGGTCGGGATGGTGGTGTTGATCGTGCGCATCACGCCAGCGACCTTGGATTGCTGCACGAAGGCGTTGACGCGGAAGCGGCCGATGTTCGGCGGCGCGATCGCGAAGTTGCACTCGTTGGTGGACTCGAATTCCTTGACCTGCCGGTCGTTCATCAGCGAGCGCATGATCATCGCGCTGGCCTCGCCGCTCAGCGGCTTGTCCATGACCGGGGTCATGTGGCCGTCCACCTTGATCGCCGGCGGGAAGCCGGCGGTGATGAAGAGGTCCGAGCCGTTCTTCTGCTTCATCAGCGTGAGCAGCTGCTGCACCAGCTTGATTGCTTGTTCGCGCTCCATGGCTTCCGCTCCTACACAACAAAGTTATTCGGGTCCGCCGCCTTGCCGCGCGCCTCTTCCTTGTCCACCACGCCCTTCTTCACCATGTCCTTGAGGCACTGGTCGAGCGTCTGCATGCCGTCTTTCTGGCCGGTCTGGATCGCCGAGTACATCTGCGCGACCTTGGCCTCGCGGATCAGGTTCCGGATCGCCGGGTTGCCGATCATGATCTCGTGCGCCGCGGCGCGGCCGCCGCCTTTCTTCTTCAGCAGCGTCTGCGAGATCACCGCGCGCAGCGATTCGGACAGCATGGAGCGGATCATTTCTTTTTCCGCGGCCGGGAACACGTCGATGACGCGATCGATGGTCTTGGCGGCCGAGGTGGTGTGCAAGGTTCCGAACACCAGGTGGCCCGTTTCGGCCGCGGTCATGGCCAGGCGGATGGTCTCGAGGTCGCGCATTTCGCCGACCAGGATGCAGTCCGGGTCTTCGCGCAGCGCGCTGCGCAGCGACTCGTTGAACCCGAGCGTGTCGCGATGCACCTCGCGCTGGTTGATCAGGCACTTCTTGGACTGGTGCACGAACTCGATCGGGTCTTCCACCGTGAGGATGTGGCCCGGCTCGCTCTCGTTGATATGGTTGACGATGGCGGCCAGCGTGGTGGACTTGCCCGAGCCGGTCGGGCCGGTCACCAGCACCAGGCCGCGCGGGTAGCTGGCGATGTCCTTGAAGATGGCCGGACACTTGAGGTCTTCCAGCGACAGGATCTTGCTGGGAATGGTGCGGAACACGCCGCCGGCGCCGCGATTGTGGGTGAAGGCATTGACGCGGAAGCGCGCCAGGCCGGGGATTTCGAAGGAGAAATCGGTCTCGAGGAATTCGTCCCACGCCTTGCGCTGCTTGTCGTTCATGATGTCGTAGATCATGTCGTGGACGACTTTGCTTTCGAGCGGCGGCAGGTTGATGCGCTTGACGTCGCCGTCCACGCGGATCATCGGCTCGACGCCGGCGGACAAGTGCAGGTCGGACGCCCCTTGTTTGTAGGAGAACGTCAGCAGCTGCGCGATATCCATGTCGAAGAACTCCCGTCCGGCTTGTCGTGAACGACCCCGCGGCCAGACACTAATTGGAACAGGGCCTTAAGGCAACCAGCGATGACTCTGAACGCTCTCGAAAATCGGCTTGCTGCAGTGCGCTCGCGCATCGCGGCCGCCTGCGCGGCGGCCGGTCGGCCGGCGGATTCCGTCACCTTGCTGGCCGTCAGCAAGGGCTTCGGCGCCGACGCCGTGGCCTGCGCGCAGGCGGCCGGGCAGCGCGATTTCGGCGAGAACTACCTGCAAGAGGCGCTGGCCAAGCAGGAAACGGTGCGCAGGATGGGCCCAGCGCAGCGCGGCTCATCGTGGCATTTCATCGGCCCGATCCAGTCCAACAAGACGGCCGAGATCGCCCTGCATTTCGACTGGGTCCACAGCGTGGACCGCGCCAGGATCGCACGGCGGCTGTCCGAGCAGCGCCCGCCTTCGCTGCCGCCGCTGCAGGTCTGCGTGCAGGTGAACATCTCCGGCGAGGCCAGCAAGTCCGGCGTGTCGCCGGCGGACGCCGGCGACCTGTGCCGCTACCTGGCCACGCTGCCGCGGCTGCGCCTGCGCGGCCTCATGGCGATTCCCGCGCCCGTGGCACCCGGGGCCGATGCGCGCGCGCCGTTCCGCGCCCTGCGCGAACTGTACGAATCGCTGCGTCGCGAAGGCCTTTTGCTGGACACCCTCTCGGCGGGGATGTCTGATGACTATGCCGAGGCGATTGCCGAGGGTTCGACGATGGTCCGGATCGGCACCGCCACCTTCGGGCCACGCACTTCGTAGGCTGGGCTGAAGTCCGCGCAGTGGACGAAGTCCAGCTTCCAGCAACTGCTGGGCTTCGCGCTTCGCGCTCAGCCCAGCCTACAATTACTGGATGACCCAGGACGAAGCCAAGCGCGCCGCTGCACAGGCGGCCCTCAAGTACCTCGTCCCGGGCGAGACGCTGGGCGTGGGCACCGGCTCGACCGTCAACTACTTCATCGAGGCGCTCGCCGCCCGCAAGGCCGATGTCCCGGCCGCGGTGTCGAGCTCCGAGGCGAGCACTGCGCGGCTCAAGGCGCTCGGCATCAAGGTGATCGACGCCAACTCGGCCGGCACGCTGTCGCTGTACGTGGATGGCGCCGACGAGGCCAACGCGCACCTGCAGCTGATCAAGGGCGGCGGCGGCGCGCTGACGCGCGAGAAGATCGTGGCGGCAGCGAGCCGCAAGTTCATCTGCATCGTGGACGAATCCAAGCTGGTGCCGGTGCTCGGCAAGTTCCCGCTGCCGGTCGAGGTGATCCCGATGGCGCGCAGCTACGTCGCGCGCGAGATCGTGCGCCGCGGCGGGACACCGGTGTACCGCGAGGGCGTCACCACCGACAACGGCAACGTCATCCTCGACGTGAAGAATTTTTCCATCACCGACCCGGTTGCGCTCGAGACCGACCTGAACCAGATCGCCGGCGTGGTCACGGTGGGGCTGTTCGCCCGCCGTCCCGCCGACCTGTTGCTGGTCGGTAGCGCAGCCGGCATCCGCGAACTCAAGGCTTGACCACTCAAGGAGACACCCGATGAAACGCCTCGCCCTGCTCTGCACCTTGCTGCTACCGCTCACCGCCGCCACGGCTGCGGACACCAAGCCCACGATGACCGACGCCTACAAGAAGGCTGTCTCGTCCAAGACCACCAAGAACCTGGGCGCGCAGGCGCTCTCGAAGGTCGGCATGGACATCACGCTCTCGCCGGCCGGCGCCAAGGCCTACATCATCTCGCCCAGGACCGGCGACACGGTGACCAGCCCGTTCAAGGTGCAGTTCGGACTGACCGGCATGGGCATCGCCCCGGCCAACTCGCAGATCGAGAACACCGGCCACCATCACCTGCTGATCGACAACCCGACCGTGGACTTCGCCGCGCCGCTGCCCAAGAGCGACCAGGTGAAGCACTTCGGCAGCGGCGAGACCGAGACGATGCTCACGCTGAAACCCGGACCGCACACGCTGCAACTGGTGCTGGGCGACTGGAAGCACCAGCCGCACAACCCGGCAGTCGCATCCGAGACGATCAGCATCATGGTCAAGTAATGAAGTCGGCAGTCACCGCCGCGCTGGCGCTGCTGCTCGCCGCCTGCGGCAGTGCGGGGCCGGCGGTGAAATCGGAAGTCCTGACGCCGCCGCCGGCGACCACGGCGACGGCGATCACCGAGTTCTTCGTCGAGAAGGCCGATGTGCGCTCGCGCGAGACCGGCGACGACGCCTGGCGGCGCAACCAGGACTACGGCCGGCAGCTGAGCCAGTCGCTGCGCGATGCGCTCACGACCGGCGGCAAGAGCATCGTGCCACCTCCAGCGCTGGTGATCCGGCCGCAGATCTACCTGGCCTGGGAAGACCCGCCCAAGAAGAACGGGGTCGCGCAGGGCGAGAAGGCTCGCATCGAGATCTTCCTGCAGCTGATCGATCCGGAAACGCGCGCAGTGCGCTATTCCACGCTGACCAAGGGCAACATCGCGGGCGGCGGCCTGCTGCGCGCCGGCGAGGACGACCGCGACCTCAACGTATCGCGCGCCATCGACCGGGCGGTCGAAGACTTCATGTCGCGGCTTTGATCAAGGGGGCATTCGTGAAATTCCGGGCCATCGGCTTGTTCGCGGCGCTGGCGCTGTGGTGCATGGGCGCCGCCGCGCAGGGCGCGCCGCCACAGGACAGCGCGCCGGATCCGCGCGCGACGCTCGCATCGCAGCTCAAGCCGCAGGCGGGCACGATCAAGCTACCGGGCGGGCTGGCCTCGCTGAACCTCACCGATTCGTTCCGTTACTTGACGCCGCACGACGCCAAGCGGCTGCTCGAGGAAGGCTGGGGCAACCCGCCGAACCCGGAGGACAGCACGCTGGGCATGATCGTGCCGGCGAACATCGACCCGCTCGCGCGCGAGGGCTGGGGCGTGCTGATCACCTACAACAGCGACGGCCACGTCTCGGACGAGGACGCCGCGAAGATCGACTACACCGACCTGCTGCAGAAAATGAAGGGAGGCCTCGCCGAGCTCAACACCGAGCGGAGCAAGCAGGGTTATCCGTCGCTGACCCTGGCCGGCTGGGCCGAGCCGCCGCACTACGATGCGGCCAGCCACAAGATGTACTGGGCCAAGGACCTGATCGTCGGCAACAACCAGGTCCACACGCTGAACTACTTCGTGCGCGTGCTCGGGCGCCAGGGCGTGCTGGAACTCAACGCGATCGCCGGCATGGACCAGCTGGCGCTGATCCGCGAATCCATGAAGCAGGTGGAGGCGTTCTCGGATTTCACCGAGGGCAACCGCTACGCCCAGTTCGATTCCAGCACCGACAAGCTCGCCGCTTACGGGCTCGCAGCGCTGGTGGCTGGCGGCGTCGCCGCCAAGACCGGGCTGCTGGCCAAGCTGTTCGTCATGCTGGTGGCGCTGAAGAAATTCATCCTGATCGGCTTTGCCGCCGTCGCCGGCCTCTTCGGCAAGTTCTTCAAGAAGAAGCCGCCCTCAGCCGGCGGTCCCGGCAGCTACGGCGGCCCCCGTTAGCTGCTCGTGCAGGGACCAGGTCATCGAGCCGAGGTAGACCACCAGGCCGACATACGCGAGCGCGTAGTTGAAGCGGGTCTGCGCGGGCGTTTCGTAATACGCGGTGTCGAGGCCCTTGCCGGTCAGCGCCTTCCAGAAGCTCGGGAACGCGAGCACCGCCACCAGCAGGAACATCGGGCTCGGCCGCCAGAAGAACAGCGCGACCAGCAGCGGCGCGCCGAGCAGCCATAGCCTCGGCGAGATCACCGCGGTCACGCGGCCACCATCGAGCGGGCTCAGCGGCAACAGGTTGAACAGGTTCAGCATGAAGCCCGAGTAGGACAGCGCGATCAGCATCTGGCTGCCGGTGTAGCGGCCCAGCTCGAAGCACGCCAGCGAGGCGGCCGTGCCGACCACCGGTCCGGCGAGGCCCACGTAGGCCTCGGTCTCGGCGTTGTGCGGCATCTGCTTCAGCTGGATCCACGCGCCGACGAACGGGATGAAGGTCGGCGCGCCGACGTCGAGCCCGCGCTGGCGCGCCGCGATGAAGTGCCCCATCTCGTGCAGGAACAGCAGGATCACGAAGCCCGCGGCGAACGGCCAGCCCCAGAACAGGGCGTAGGTGAAGACCGATAACAGCATGGTGCCGCTGGTCAGCAGCACCTTGCCGAACTTGGCGCCCTGGAACAGCAGCAAGAGGGCCTTGATCAAGGGCTAGCGCCCCTCGCGCTTCGCGCCCGTGCGCAGCCGCAGCGCGTTCAGGCGGATGAAGCCTTCCGCGTCCTTCTGGTTGTAGGCGCCGCGATCGTCCTCGAACGTGGCGACGCGCGCATCGAACAGCGAGTCCTTGCTGCGGCGGCCGACCACCGACACGCCGCCCTTGTAGAGCTTCACGCGCACGAAGCCGTTGACGTGGCGCTGGCTCGCATCGATCAGTTCCTGCAGCAACCTGCGCTCCGGGCTCCACCAGTAGCCGGTGTAGATCATGCTGGCGTAGCGCGGCATCAGCTCATCCTTCAGGTGCGCGACTTCGCGGTCGAGCGTCAGCGACTCGATCGCGCGGTGGGCCTTGAGCATGATCGTGCCGCCCGGCGTTTCGTAGCAGCCACGCGACTTCATGCCGACGTAGCGGTTCTCCACGAGGTCCAGCCGGCCGACGCCGTGCTTCGCGCCCAGCTCGTTGAGCTTCGCGAGCACGCCATAGGGCGTGAGTTTCTTGCCATTGATGGCAACCGGATCGCCCTTCCTGTATTCGAGGTCCACGTATTCGGCCCTGGCCGGCGCCTTTTCCGGCGCGGCTGTCCAGCGCCACATCGCCTCTTCCGGCTCCCAGTCCGGGTCCTCGAGGCCGCCGCCTTCGTAGGAGATGTGCAGCGCATTCGCATCCATCGAGTACGGCGAGCCGCCGCCTTTCTTCTTCTCGACCGGGATGCCGTGCTGGGCCGCGTAGGCGAGCATCTGCTCGCGCGAGGTGAAATCCCACTCGCGCCACGGCGCGATGATCCTGATGTCGGGCTTGAGCGCGTAGGCGCCGAGCTCGAAACGGACCTGGTCGTTGCCCTTGCCGGTGGCGCCGTGCGCGATCGCATCGCAGCCGGTCTGCACCGCAATCTCGACCTGGCGCTTGGCGATCAGCGGCCGTGCGATCGAGGTGCCGAGCAGGTACTCGCCCTCGTAGATCGCATTGGCGCGGAACATCGGGAACACGAAGTCGCGCGCGAACTCCTCGGTGAGGTCGTCGACGAAGATTTCCTTCACGCCGAGCATGCGCGCCTTCTTGCGCACGAACGACAGGTCTTCGTCCTGGCCGATGTCGGCGGTGAACGTGACGATCTCGCAGCCGTAGGTGTCCTGCAGCCACTTCAGGATCACGGAGGTGTCGAGGCCGCCGCTGTATGCGAGAGCCACCTTGCGTACGGGCTTCATCGGATGCGGTTCCTGCAGGGGTTTCGGGAGGCGGCGAAGTATAAGAGAAGAAGAAAAGGGAAAGACCCAGGACCAGAACGGTTAAAGTGGTCGACTCATGAGCGACCCCATTGCTGCTCCCCCGGAACCCGCCGTTGCTGCCCGCAGCGGCATCGCCGGCCGTTTCCGGGGCTTCCTGCCGGTCGTGGTCGACGTCGAGTGCGGCGGCTTCAACGCACAGACCGACGCGCTGCTGGAAATCGCCGTGGTCGTGCTCGACATGGACGACCGCGGCAAGCTGGTGCGAGGGGCGACCTACGCCGCGCACGTGGAGCCGTTCCCCGGCGCCAACATCGAGCAGGCCGCGCTCGACATCACCGGCATCATCGTGGACCACCCGCTGCGCATGGCCCTGCCCGAGCGCGAGGCGCTCGAGAAAGTGCTCAAGCCGGTGCGCCAGGCCGTGTCCGAGCGCGGCTGCACGCGCGCACTGCTGGTCGGCCACAACGCCCATTTCGACCTGGCGTTCGTGAACGCAGCCTGCGCGCGCACGAACTACAAGCGCAGCCCGTTCCACCCGTTCTCGGTGCTCGACACCGCCACGTTGTCCGGCGCCGTGCTCGGCCAGACCGTGCTCAAGCGCGCGCTCGACGTCGCCGGCATCGCCCATGATTCCGGCCAGGCGCATTCGGCGATCTACGACGCCGAGTGCACCGCCGACCTGTTCTGCCTGCTGATCAACCAGCTCCGCCCGGTCTATGAGGCGATGGGAGTCCGCAATGTTTAGCCTTCTCGGCCGCGTGTTCGGCCGCCTGCTCGGCCTGCTGGGCCTGCTGCTGCTGGTCCTGGGCATCGTGCTGCGCGTGCGCTACGGCGGCGGCGAAGCCTTCCCGGATCGCAGCGGCACGGCGCGCCTGCCGATGTCGGCGGTGGAGGTCGTCGCCAACCTGCCGACGCCGCCGGGCAACATCGCGGTTTCGGCCGACGGCCGCCTGTTCGCCACGCTGCACCCGGAAGGCCGGCCCAAGTCCAAGGTCGTCGAGATCGTGAAGGGCGCCGCCGAGCCCTGGCCCAGCGAGGCCTTCCAGACCGGTGCGGGCGAACCGCGCTATTTCCGCAGCGTGCTGAGCCTGCGCATCGATGCGCAGGGCCGGTTGTGGACGCTGGACTACGGCGACTACGGCACGAAGCCTGCGCGCTTGCTCGCGTTCGACGTCGCCAAACGCGAGGTCGTCCACGAATTCGTGTTCCCGAAGGAACTCGCGGGCCTGGGATCCATGCTCAACGACTTCCAGGTCTCGCCGGACGGCAATTTCATCTACATCGCGGACGCCAGCCTGTTCGCCAAGAATCCCGCGCTGATCGTCTACGACGTGAAGCAGGGCAGCGCGCGGCGCCTGCTTGCACACCACCCGTCGGTGACGGCGGAGAAATTCACGCCGGTCGTGCAAGGCCACAAGATGGTCGTGCTGGGCGTGTTCGCGATCCGCCCGGGTGTGGATTCGATCGGGCTGGATCAAAAGGGTGAATGGCTGTACTTCGCGCCGGTCACCAACCTCAACATGAGCCGGATCCGCACGGAAGACCTGCGCAACGAGTCGCTGGATTCCGCGACGCTGGCCGGCAAAGTGGAGGAGTTCGCGCCCAAGACGATGTCGGACGGCATCGCGCTGGACAACGCCGGCAACGTCTACATGGCCGACCCCGAGCATTCCGCCGTGGTCGTGCTGCGGGCCGACAAGACGCTGGAAACGCTGGTGAAAGACGAGCGCCTGCGCTGGCCGGACGGTTTTTCGTTCGGCCCGGACGGCTGGCTGTACCTCTCGTGCAGCTCGCTGCACCAGATCATTGGCCACCCGCCCTGGACCTTCAAGAACAACGCCCCGTACCAGATCTTCCGGTTGAAGCCCGGTACGCCGGGCGTACCGGGGCATTAACCCCTCACCCTTACCCTCTCCCCGCTTGCGGTTTA
>JAYUGN010000338.1:0-8489 GCA_043767605.1 Gammaproteobacteria bacterium | reverse complement strand
CCTGGCCGGCGAAGATCTTCTCGATGCGCTCGATGGTGCGGGTGATCGGGTGCAGCGCGCCGGCGGGTTCGCCGCGACCGGGCAGCGTGACGTCGATGGATTCGGCCGCGAGCTTGCGGGCCAGTTCGGCGCCGGCCAGCGCGCGGGTGCGTGCATCGATCAGGCCGGCGAGCTCGCCCTTGGCGCGGTTCACCTGCTCGCCGAAGCTCTTCCGCTGCTCCGGTGCCATGCCGCCGAGCTGCTTGAGCAGCTCGGTGACGGCGCCTTTCTTGCCCAGCAGGTCCACGCGCAGCTGTTCGAGCGCGCGCGCGTCGGCCGCGCCCTCGATGTCGGCGCGGGCCTTGTGCAGCAGCGGTTCGAGGTTGCTCATTCAACCACCGTTGTTACGTCATAAAAAAGGGAGAAGGCCCTTGGAGCCTTCTCCCTTTGTACTGAACTACAGAGAGACGCTTAGGCCGCGAGTCTGGCTTTCGCCTGGGCTGCCAGCGCGGCAAACGCGGCCTTGTCGTGCACCGCGAGGTCGGCGACGACCTTGCGATCCAGGGCCACGCCCGCAAGGGCAAGCCCGCGGATAAATCGGCTGTACGACAGCTCGTGCTCGCGCGCCGCAGCGTTGATGCGCTGGATCCAGAGGGCGCGCAGCTCGCGCTTCTTCACGCGACGGTCGCGGTAGGCGTAGACGCCAGCGCGCGTGACGTGCTGCATCGCCGTCTTGATCGAGCGGCTGCCGGCGCCGTAATAGCCCTTCGCCTTCTTGAGGAGCTTCTTGTGCTTTGCGCGGGTGGTTACGCCGCGTTTGACTCTTGCCATGGTCGCGCTCCCTTAGCTGTACGGCAGCATCTGGGCGACTTCCTTGACATCGGACGGGTGCACCGTCGTCATGCCACGGAGATTGCGGACGCGCTTGGCGGATTTCTTGGTCAGGATGTGGCGCTTGAACGCCTGCGAGCGCTTGAAGCCGCCCTTGCCCAGCCGGGCAAAGCGCTTGCGGGCGCTGCGTTTGGTTTTCAACTTCGGCATCTCTACTGCTCCTTCTGATGCTTTGCCAGGCAGTGCCTTCGGCACGTTTGGAAGCCTTGGTTCAGCTTGTTTGAACCTCTACTGGAAAAGGGGTCGCAGTCCTTTTCCAAATCGCTCTCTACC
Source organism: Gammaproteobacteria bacterium (assembly GCA_043767605.1). GTDB lineage: Bacteria > Pseudomonadota > Gammaproteobacteria > Nevskiales > Nevskiaceae > JACPFV01. The sequence continues at coordinate 7,346 of JAYUGN010000338.1, read as the reverse complement.
TCCCGGCAAAGGAAAAGGACTGCGACCCTTTTTCCTCCGACCCCTTTTCCTCCCCTTTTTCCTAAATCTTCTTCTTCGGCGCCATCACCATCACCGACTGGCGCATTTCCAGGCGGGGGTACTGCTCGATGATCGCCATCGCTTCCAGGTCACCCTTGACGCGGTCCATCAGCTTCGCGCCCAGTTCCTGGTGCTGCATTTCGCGACCGCGGAACCGCACGGTCACCTTGATCTTGTCGCCTTCCTCGAGGAAGGTCTTCAGCGCGCGCAGCTTGGTCTGGTAGTCGGCTTCTTCCGTCGTGGGACGGAACTTGATCTCCTTGACCTGGATCTGCTTCTGCTTCTTGCGCGCCTGCTGTGCAGCCTTGTCCTTCTGGTAGATGTACTTGCCGTAATCCATGATCTTGCAGACCGGCGGATCGGCGTTCGGCGAGACCTCGACCAGGTCGAGCCCCGCTTCCTCGGCCTTCAGGATGGCGTCCCGGGTCACCATGACGCCAACCTGCGCACCATCTGCACCGATCACGCGCACGCGTGGCACGCTGATCTGGTCGTTCTTGCGGTCGTCTTTTTCCTGCGTCAGAAACTAGCCTCCGGGGCTATCGGGGCGCGAATTCTACGGTCTGCAGGGGTTTGGCTCAAGCTCGGCGATCGATCCGGCGGCGCTCGAAGGTCCAGGGCCACTCAAGCCCCAGCATGTCGCGGGCCTTTTCCTCGGGCACGGCCTTGGAGAACAGGAAGCCCTGGCCGTACTCGAAGCCCAGCGCCGACAGGGCCACGGCCTGTTCCTGGGTCTCGATGCCCTCGGCGACCAGGTTCATCCCCAGGGAGTGGGCCAGCGCGCTGATGGCCCGCAGGATCTTGCCGCTGCCGGCGTCCTCCAGCACGGGGGCCACGAACGAGCGGTCCACCTTGAGCGTGTGCACCGGCAGCCGGCGCAGGTAGCCCAGGGAGGAATAGCCTGTGCCGAAGTCGTCCAGCGCGATACGCACGCCGAGCGCCCGGCACTTGTCGAGCAGCTCGGTGGCCGAGTCCAGGTTGTTCATCAGCAGGCTTTCCGTGATCTCCAGCTTGAGCTGGGACGGGTTGATGCGGCTGCTGGCGATGGAGTCCTGGATCACCCCAAAGATGGCGGGCGTGGCGAGCTGCTTGCCCGACAGGTTTACATTCATGAAGATCGGGTCGGTCCGACCCGGGCTCTGCACCGCGTCGAGGCGGCCCAGCACTTCGCAGCCCTTGCGCATGATCCAGTCGCCGACACCGTGGATCAGGTGCGATTGCTCCACCACCGGGATGAAGTCGCCCGGCGGCACGAAGCCGCGCGAGGGGCTGACCCAGCGCACCAGCGACTCGAAACCGGCGATGGTGAAGTTGGACAGGTGCACGATCGGCTGGAAATACAGCACGAACTCCTGGCGTTCCAGCGCGAGCTCCAGCTCTTGCTCCAGCTCGATGCGCGCGATGACCGCGCTGCGGTCTTCCGACGACGCTTCGGGCCTGACCTTGGCTTTTGCCCTGGACTTGCCCTTGCCGCCGGCCGCAACGCGATAGCGCTCAAGGATCATCTTCAGCAGCAGGCGCAGCAGTGGGTCGGCGTCGGCCAGCTTTTCGTCGAAATGCGAGCGCGTGAGCACGCGCAGGCGGGTCGGCAGGCGGGCGAAGGCGGAGGCCGAGCGCGGCAACTGGTCGATCAGGGACATCTCGCCGAGCAGGTCGCCGGGGCCAAGCTGGGCAATCCGCTCGCGCTCGCCGCCTTCCTTCTCGCGGCAGATCTCGAGCAGGCCGTTCTCGATGACGAACGCGGTGTCACCGGGGTCGCCCTCCCGGAACAACCATTCCCCCTCGGCCAGCACCTTCTGGTGTTTGTCTGCCATGGCTCCGCCTGTTGAGCGGCCAGACTACACCAAGGTCGGAGAATGAATGGTAGGCGCGAATGGACTCGACCGGGCCGCGGAGCGGCCCGGCGCTGCGCGTAGCGCAGCCCCGAGCGAAGCGAGGGGTGAGCCGCGGTACCCCGCGGCAAACTACCTCGACCCGAAGGGTCGATGGGAGAGTCCATTCGCCCCTTCCGGCCTGAAAATGAAAAGCCCCGCGTTGCGGGGCTTTTCGGACACTGATGGTAGGCGCGAATGGACTCGAACCATCGACCCCCACCATGTCAAGGTGGTGCTCTAACCAGCTGAGCTACGCGCCTGCGTAAGGGGGCGCAAGATACAGGGGACAGAACCCGTTTTCCACTAGCCGACCGGGGCCGCGAGGGTCGCCTCGCGGATCCGCTTCAATTCGTCGCGCTTCCGGGCCGCCAGTTCGAACTCCAGGTTCTGGGCGGCGTCGTACATCTCCTTCTCCAGTTTCGCGATGAACTTGGCCAGTTTGGCCGGCGGCAGGCCGGCATAGGCCGCGCCCTGCTCCGCCGCCTGCAGCAGCCGCTGGGCGCTCAATTCCTCGTAGCCCGCGTGCAGCACGTCGGCCACCGCCTTCTTGATGCCCTTGGGCGTGATGCCGTGGGCCTGGTTGTGGGCCAGCTGCTTGACGCGCCGGCGCGACATCTCGCCCATCGCGCGCTTCATCGAATCGGTGACCGTGTCGGCGTAGAACAGCACCTTGCCGTTGAGGTTGCGCGCCGCGCGGCCCGAAGTCTGGATCAGCGAGCGCTCGGAACGCAGGAAGCCTTCCTTGTCGGCGTCGAGCACCGCCACCAGCGAGACTTCCGGCAGGTCGAGGCCCTCGCGCAGCAGGTTGATGCCGACCAGCACGTCGAAGGTGCCGAGCCGCAGGTCGCGGATGATCTGGACACGCTCGACCGTGTCCACATCGGAATGCAGGTAGCGAACCTTCGCGCCGTGCTCGTGCAGGTAGTCGGTGAGGTCCTCGGCCATGCGCTTGGTCAGCACCGTGACCAGCACCCGCTCCTTCTCCGCCACTCGCAGGCGGATCTCGCCGAGCAGGTCGTCCACCTGGGTCGAGGCCGGACGCACTTCAACTTCCGGGTCCACCAGGCCGGTCGGGCGGACCACCATCTCGACGATCTGCCCCGACTTCTGCAGTTCGTACGGACCTGGCGTGGCGGAGACGAAGACGATCTGCGGCGCGAGGCGCTCGAATTCCTCGAACCTCAAGGGCCGGTTGTCGAGTGCGCTCGGCAGCCGGAAGCCGTACTCGACCAGCGTTTCCTTGCGCGAGCGATCGCCCTTGTACATGGCACCCAGTTGCGGGACGGTGACGTGGCTTTCGTCCACCACCACCAGCGCATCCGCGGGCAGGTAATCGAACAAGGTCGGCGGTGGCTCGCCGGACTTGCGGCCCGAGAGGTACCGCGAGTAGTTCTCGATGCCCGAGCAGTAGCCGACTTCCTGGATCATCTCGAGGTCGAACAGCGTGCGCTGCTCGAGCCGCTGCGCCTCCACCAGCTTGCTGGCCTTGCGCAGCACGTCGAGCCGGTCGCGCAGCTCGTTGCGGATGTCATCCATCACCGAGAGGATTTTTTCGCGCGGCGTCACGTAGTGCGTGGCCGGGAACACGGTGTAGCGCGGCAGTTTGCGCTTGAGTTCACCCGTGAGCGGGTCGAAGACCGTGATCGAGTCGACCTGGTCGTCGAACAGCTCGATGCGCACCGCCTCGTCGTCGGACTCGGCCGGATGCACGTCGATCACGTCGCCGCGCACGCGGTAGACGGCGCGCTTGAACTCGACGTCGTTGCGCGTGTACTGCATCTCGGTCAGCCGGCGTATGAGCTCGCGCTGATCCAGCAGGTCGCCCTTGACCAGATGCAGCACCATCTTGAAGTACTGCTCCGGATCGCCGAGGCCATAGATGGCCGAGACGGAGGCGACGATGATCGCGTCGCGCCGCTCGAGGATCGCCTTGGTCGCCGACAGGCGCATCTGCTCGATGTGCTCGTTGACCGAGCTGTCCTTCTCGATGTACGTGTCCGTCGAGGGCACGTAGGCCTCGGGCTGGTAGTAGTCGTAGTACGAGACGAAATACTCCACCGCGTTGCCGGGAAAGAAATCCTTGAACTCGCCGTAGAGCTGCGCCGCCAGCGTCTTGTTCGGCGCCAGCACCAGCGCCGGGCGCTGCAGCTGCGCGATGACGTTGCCGATGGCGAATGTCTTGCCAGAACCCGTCACACCCAGCAGGGTCTGGTGCGACAGTCCGTCCGCCAACCCCTTCACGAGCCCGGCAATGGCCGCGGGCTGGTCGCCGGCAGGCGCCCAGTCCGCCTTCAGCTCGAAGGCGCCGGGCAACACTGTCTTGGAGGGATCGCGTGGCATGGGCAATAAATGGGGTCAGACCCCATTTTCAGGCGCGCACGTCCGGCTCGAAGAAGATCCAGCGCACTTCGGGAAACGCCGCCTTCAGCCGGTCTTCGATGGCGTTGATGTTTTCGGCCAGCACGTGCGAGCTCTGCGCATCGCGCATGCGCGCCTTCACCGCGACCATCAGGTCGTCGCCGAAGTGCAGCGTCAGCACCTGCAGCAACTCCACGATCTGTGCCTCGCTGCGCAGCTGGCTGGCGAGCGCGGCGCGCAACGGCGCCTCGGCGCTCTGGCCCACCAGCATCGACTTGATCTGGTTGGACAGCAGCACGGCCACCACGATCAGCAGCACCCCGATGGCGATGCTGCCCAGCGCATCGAACACGGGATTGCCGGTCAGGATCGTCATCCCCACCGCCACCAGCGCAAAGGCCAGGCCGAACAGCGCCGCGATGTCCTCGCCGAACACGACCACGAGCTCGCTCTGGCGCGACTCGCGGAACCAGCGCCACCAGCTGCGGCCCGCGCGGATCTTGTTCACCTCGGCTACGCAGCCCATCAGCGAGAACCACTCGAGCACGATCGAGAATCCCAGGACGCCGATGGCGATCCAGGGCGAGGTCACCGGCGCGGTCGAGTGCAGCTTGTGCCAGCCCTCGTTGATCGAGAACAGGCCGCCCACCGAGAACAGCAGCAGCGCGACGATGAACGACCAGAAATAGATCACCTTGCCGTAGCCCAGCGGATGGTCGTCGTCGGCCGGCTTCTTCGCCGACTTCATGCCCCACAGCAGCAGGCCCTGGTTGGCCGAGTCGGCGAACGAATGGATCGCCTCGGCCAGCATCGCGCCCGAGCCGGTGATGAAGGCAGCGACGGCCTTGCTGATGGCGATGCCGAGGTTGGCGCCGAGCGCAAACAGGACTGACTTCAGCGAATCGGCTTGGGCGGACATGGCGTACCTAAGGCGTGACGATGGCGAATGTGCCGGGCGCTTTTTCCAGAAGACCGAAGAAGCGCGCCAGGTCGATGCGGCTGCCCGTCACCTTGACCTCGTCGGACAGCAGGAGGTCCTTGGCGCTCGCAGTGCCGGCGATCATGCGGATGAAGAACGGCTTGGTCAGCGAGAGCGTCGCGTTGGCGTCGGACGCGGGCGGACCGGCCCGGTGGTGCAGCACCGCGTTCTCGATCCACAGCACGTGCGACTCGTGCGCATCGGTCAGCACGAGGTTGATCTTGAGGCTGACGCCATCGGCCGACGGCCCGTTGAGCGAGGCCGCCATCGCGTCGAGGAAGCGCGGAACCGGCGTCTGCTCCAGCACCTCGATGAAGCGGGAGCGGTCCACACCCCGGGTCGGCGGGCCGTGGCGCAGCTCGGCCGCCGCGGTGAGGTAGCTGTTGCGCCAGGTGGACGCTTCGGACATGAAGCCCATCTGCTCGTACACCTGCGCAAGCAGTTCCTTCGCGCCCGCGTGGCCGGCTTCCGCGAACATCACCTGGTTCAGGAGCTCGGACGCCCAGCGATAGTCGCCGCGACCGTAGGCCTCGCGCGCCTCGGCAATGACCTTGTCCGCGCCGCCCATCAGCGCGACGTAGCGCGGCGCCGAGGCCTCGGGCGGCAGCGGATCCAGGTGCGCCGGGTTGCCGTCGTAGGCGCCCATGTAGAACTGGTACACCGCCTTGACGTTGTGGCGCAGGTCACCGTAGTAGCCGCGCACGCCGAATTTTCCTTCCAGCGACTGGGGCAGCTTGACCTGCTCGGCGATCTCGCTGGCGGTCAAGCCGGCGTTGATCAGGCGCACCGTCTGGTCGTGTGTGTAGCGGTAGACGTCGCGCTGCGCGGTGACAAACTCGACGATGCGGTCGTGCCCCCACACCGGCCAGGTATGCGAGGCGAAGAACACGTCGATTCCACCGAGCCGGCCCAGCGCGTCATCCAGGTCCTGGCTCCAGCGCAGCGCGTCGCGCACCTTGGCGCCGCGCACCGGCAGCAGGTTGTGCAGGGTCTGCGTGACGATCTCGGCGCCGCAGTAGGCCTTCATCCCGGGCAGCTCGAAGGTCAGCTCCGCCGGCGCCTCGGTGGCGGGCACGTTGTGGAACACGAATTTCACGCCGTCGAGGACGAGATCCTGCGAGTCCTGTGTGACCCACTGCGTGGGCGGCAGGATGCCAAAGGTTCCATACACGACGCCCTTGCCGAGGCCTGCGTCGACGAAGCCCTTCACGCCGCGCTCGAGGTCCTTGCCGAACTGGAAGCCCGAGCGGCGTCCCATCGCGGTGCCGACCAGCACGTTCTCGCTGGTTGCCTCCTCCATGAAGCCTTCAGGCGCGACAATCGGAACCTTGCGCGCGGCCGCGTCCTGCGCTGTCAGCACCCCGAGCACGCCGCCGAAGTGGTCGATGTGGCTGTGCGTGAAGATGACCGCAGACACCGGCTTGTCACCGAGGTACTTGCGCGCGAAAGCGATTGCCGCCGCCGCGCTCTCGCCGGCCGTGAGTGGATCCACGACAATCCAGCCGGACTTGCCGTCAATCAAGGTCATGTTGGCGATGTCGAAGCCACGCAACTGGTGGATGCCGTCGGCCACCTTGAACAGGCCCATCTGCGCGTTGAGCAACGCGTGGCGCCACAGGCTCGGGTTCACGGTGGCCGGCGCCGGGCCCTGCAGGAAACCGAAGGCGTCGTAATCGGCCAGCACCGCGCCGTCGGCACCCGTGAGCTTGCCACTGGGCCGGGCGATCAGGCCCTGCGCCGCGTCCTGGAAATCCTGCGGATCGTCGAGCTTGAGCGCCTGGGTGAACCTGGCGTTCGCCGCGATGGTGGCGGGGAGCGCCTCGCTGGTCGCGCCACCGATGCCGGTGTCCCGATGGCAGGCCGAGCCCAGTGCCATCAGCATTCCGAGCGTCAGCCGGACGGACAATTTGAGCACGGTGAATTCCCGCTGGGGCAAGGTCGCGAGAGTATACGGGCGGGTGCCGGGGCCGGCGGGATTTTTAGTATCATCGCGCGCCTTTTCCAACCCGCCTTACGGGAACCACCGTGGACCTCGTCCTTTCGCAGCGCGTCAGCCGCATCAAACCCTCGCCCAC
>JAYUGN010000337.1:0-8530 GCA_043767605.1 Gammaproteobacteria bacterium | reverse complement strand
CCGGCGCCGGCGCGGACGGATCCGGCTTCTCGCCGGTGATCTGCAGGAACGGATAACTCTTGTCGTCGCGCAGGCTCACGTTGTAGCGCGGCGCATATTGCTTGATGAGGTTGGCCTCGAGGATCAGCGCCTCGTCCTCGGTCAGCGTGACGGTGACCTCGATGCGCGCGATCTGCGCGACCATCGCCTCGATCCGCGATGAGCCGCTGGCGCGCAGGAAGTAGCTGGCGACGCGCTTCTTGAGGTTGCGCGCCTTGCCGACGTACAGCAGCTCCTCGCGGACGCCGTACATGCGGTAGACGCCGGGTTGAGTCGTCAGCTGCTGGATGAAAGCGCGGGAGTCGAAAGTCACAGGACAAGACTAAACGCCCTCACCCGGCGCTGCGCGCCGCCCTCACCCGGCGCTGCGCGCCGCCCTCACCCGGCGCTGCGCGCCGGCCTCTCCCGAAGGGAGAGGCAATGCGATTCAGCGGATCGGCACGAACAGGTAGGTGATGAGCTCGGTGGCGGCCGTGCGCGACGGATCGCTGACGTACTGCTCCCAGCGCGGACCGTCCTGCACGTAACCGGAGGCGGCAAGAAACGCGGTGAGTCCCTGCCGTGCGGACGCCAATCCCGAGTACGGCCCCTGGTACACCGCGCGCAGCGCCTTGCCGGCGTAGGTACGGCCGCTGCGGATCGGCGCGGCCAGCGTCACGTCGGTGCGGTCCACCGGGATGCCGGCGTCGAGGCTTAGCGCGCCCTGCGATTCGCCGTAGAAAATCGCCAGCGGTGGCGCCACCTGGTTCAGGCCCTGCGTGCTGATGAAGCCGCCGAGCTTGCTGTAGGCCACGCCCAGCGCCACGCCGATGGAATTCGCGTCGTCGCCGCTGCGGACGGCGTACAGCAGCACCGGGCCTCCTTGCGTATCCACCGTCGTGATCTGCAGCGCCGAGAACTCCGCGTGCGGCAGGCTCTCGACCAGTGCCTTGAGCCGCACCAGGCCCTTCTCGTAATCCGGGCCGAGCATCTTGTCGGCAAACACGCCGAACCAGCGGCCCACGGGACTGTTGCCGTAGTCGCCGTCGTAGCCCCAGGTGATCCGGGTGCCCTCGCCTTCGGGCTCGAGTGCATAGGTCGCGCGAAAATCGCCAGGAAAATCGCCGAGCGTGAGCTTGATGACAATCCTGGAGGTGGCCTGGCTGTCGATGATTTCCTGGCTGCCGCTGCCGACGCTCGAGTTGCCCGACCAGGTCAGCCTGGCGCCCACGCCGGACTCAGGCCCTTCGAAGCTGCTCTTCATCTGCGGGTCGATATCGGCCCACGGTGACCAGCGATTGAACTGGCGGAAGCTGTTGAGGACCGTGAAGACCGTGGACGGCGCCGCCTTGACCGAGACCGAGCGCTCGACATGCGCGAGGCGCGGCAGGAACAGACCCACGACCACCAGCAGTACCGCCAAAGCCGCAATTGCAATTACGACTTTTGTCCATACTTTCATTCAGATACCCGTAACTCTTAAAGTTATTTTTTGCCGCCGAACTTGCCCAGCAAGCTGCCGGCCACGTTCATCAGGCCGGCCGCGCTGCCGCCACTCAGGCCTTCCTTCAGCGCCGGCACTGCGCTTAGCAGCTGGTCGAATTTTTCCGGGCCGACCATCGACTTGAGCTGGTTCAGGGCCGCCGGCAGGAACTGCAGGGCGGATTCCGGCTTGAAGCCGGCGTTCTGCAGCTGGCTGATGACCTGACCGATGCCGCTGGTCCCGGCCACCTTGCCGAGCATGCCGCTGGCCAGGCCCATCACGCCGCCATCGGGCTTGCCGCCCACGGGCGGCATGGCCGCGGCCGTCTGGACCCACTGCTGCGCCATCGGCATCAAGCCCTGCAGTTGCGTGTACTGGGCCGGCGCCTTGCTCTTGATCAATCCCAGGATCGCGCCGATGCCCGCCTCGACCTGCATGGGCTGCACGCCGAATTTCGACGCCAGCGCCTTGATCTGTTCTTGCATGACCGTTGCCCTCGGGTTGCGATGAAGGCTGCAGCCTAGCCGAAAAGACTCCGGACGACGCTAGTACGCGGAAGCCGCGAGCGTGACATCGGCGTGCGCGAAAGCGTCCTTGTATTTCTGGTCCATCGCATCCGCCGCAGCGGCCTTTTTTTGCGCGCGCAGCGCCTGCGCCAAGCCGTAGTACGACCAGCCATTGCCACGGTTGCGCTTCAGGTCCTCTCGATACACCGCCTCCGCGGCCTTGGCCTGGCCGGCCGCCAGCAGCTCCGCGCCGAGCGAGTGCCGCACCGGCGCGAACCAGTCCGCCGGCTCGTCGTAGTTGAGCTTGTCCTCGAGCGCAACGGCCGCGCGCAGCAGCTTGATGGATTCGTCCGCGTGTCCGTCAGCGCGCGCGATGCGGGCCCTCGCGATCAGCGAGGCCACCGCCAGCACATCCTTGCCGGTGTTGAAGCAGGCGCCGTAGTCGGCGGGCATTTTCGCTGCGGTTTTCTCGAGTTCGGCGAGCGAGGTTTTCGCCTCATCCGTGCGGCCCGTGGCGGCAAGCGCCACGGTCTTCGCATACAGCCAGCCGCCGTAGCGAGCCTTGAACGCGGGATTGGGCGCTGGCTCCGCGAGGATGTCGTCCCACAGGCCGAAGCGCAGCATGACCGGATAGGTGAGCGTGACGCACCAGTCGAAGCCGGGCATCGCGTTGAGCATTTCATCGGGCATGTAGGCGAGCGTCTTGCGCGCCGCCTCCAGCGCCTCGGCCTTGCGACCTTCCATGGCCGCCGAGTACGCGAGGAACTGCCAGTTGTGCGCGACATACATGCCGTAATAGTCGAGCGGCTGAGTCTGGGAGAGGTACACCTTGTCTGCCGCCGCGCCGGAACGGTTGGCCTGCGCCGCGTCTTCGTAGCGGCCCACGCGCTGCAGGATGTGCGCGGGCATGTGAACCAGGTGCCCTGCTCCCGGCATCATCGCGCCGACGCGCTCGGCGGCGGGCACGGCCTTCTCCGGGTGCCGGGAAGCTTCCATCGCGTGGATGTAATAGTGGTTCGCACCCGGATGGTCCGGCTCGCGCTTGAGCGCGGCCTCGAGCGTCGCTTCAATCTCGAGCGTTCCCGGCGCCGGCTTGCCGTCGAGGCCCCACAGCTTCCAGGCGTTGAGGTTCATCGCGCTCTCGGCGAACAGCACTTGCACGTCGGTGTCGGCCGCGAACGCGTGCGCGACCTTGCGCATGGCGTCCGCGTAGGCCTTCAGCACCGGCGCGGAATTGGAGGGGTCCAGCGGCTGCGCATCCGGGTAGCGCTGGGCCAACGCCGCGATCAACGCCTGCTCCACCTTCGACGCACCTGCCGCGTTCTGCTGCGCCAGCTGCTCGGCTTCGTAGGCGACCTTGGCGCGCGGCTCGGCCATTACCGGCACGTTGTAGTTGGGGCCCACCGTCAGCGCCACGCCCCAGTAGCAGATGGCGCATTTCGGATCGAGCTCTGCAGCTTTCGCGAAAGAGCGCGTGGATTCATCGTGGTTGAAGGCCCACAGCAAGCGCATGCCCTGGTCGAAATATTGCTGTGCCTCGGGCGACCCCGTGCTGGCCTTGCGCGTGTAGCCGCCAAGGTTGTCGAACAACATCGCGCCCCGCGCCCAGGCGGCGATCGTCTGCGGCGGCCCGGACATCGCCATCTCGTCGTGGCTGGCCATCGGTGGTGGCGGCGCCTTGGCCGGCACCGGCATCGTCGGGTTCGACTGGCAGGCAGACAGGACGAGAACCGCGACGACGCTGGCAAAAATCCGTGACATGGCCACTCCTTGGCGGTTCACCGAGGGACTGTTCTACTCCGCGCCTTCGGGTGGTGCAATGAACCCCCGGCACGGGCCGGGTACCGCTAGCACCGCTCGATGAACCACTCCGCCAGCACCAGCACGTCCATCTTCGTCCGCAGGAAACAGTCCAGCGCCTCTTGCGGCTGGCACACCAGGGGCGCGTTCTCGCTGAGCGAGATGTTGAGCACCATGGGCACGCCGGTCTGTGCCTCGAACGCCTCGATCAGCGCGTAGTAGCGCGGGTTGGACTCGCGCGTCACCGTCTGCAGGTGGCCGCTGCCGTCGACGTGCGTGACCGCAGGAATCTGCGCGCGCTTCTCCTGCAGCATGACCGGCACGTCGCCGTCCTGCTCGAACCACTCGCTCAACCGCTCGCGCAGGATCGAGGGCGCAAAGGGCCGGAACGACGCGCCGCGCTTGAACTTGAGGTTGAGGATCTCCGTCATGTCGGCGCGGCGCGGGTCACCGAGAATCGAGCGATTGCCAAGTGCGCTCGGACCCCATTCCATCCGGCCCTGGAACCAGCCAACCACCTTGCCTTGCGCAATGGCCGAGGCCGTGCGCGTGCACAGCGCGCCCAGGTCAAGGACTTCTTCGACGACGCAGCCTGCCGCCTCGATCGCCTCGCGCCGATCCCCCATGAAGCTGCGCAGCGCATCGGTCGTGACTTCCGGCCCGGCGCAGGCGTGGTCCATGCGAAAGCGCGCACTGCTCGATGCCTCTCCATGCCACGCGCTGAATGCGGCCCCCAGCGCCCCGCCCGCATCGCCCGCCGGCGACTGCACGTAGAGGTTCCTGAACGGCGTCATGCGCGTGACCTTGCCGTTGGCCACGGAATTCATGGCGCAGCCGCCGGCCAGCGCCAGCGCGTCCAGGCCGTAACGCCGGTGCAGGGCGTTCAGCAGGTGGAAAAACGCTTCTTCGTACATCGCCTGCACTGAGCGCGCGATGTCCTTGTGCCGCTGCTCCACCGGTGCATCGGCCTGCCGCGCGGGCCCCAGCAAGGATTCGAGCTTGCTGGAGAACAGCAGCCCGACCGTGGGTTCAGTGTTTTCCCAGGGGCCTGCAAAGGTTGCGCGGTGGTGCACGAAGTAATCCAGGTTCAGCGCGAAACCGCCATGAGGCTTCAGGCGCACGACCTGCCGCATTGCGTCGAGGTAACGCGGCTCGCCGCATGACGCCAGTCCCATGACCTCGTATTCGTCCGCGTAGTGCGGGAAACCGATGAACTGGGTCATCGCCTGGCAGAACACCCCCAGCGAGTGCGGGAAGTACACACGGCCGTCGATGCGGATCTCGCTACCGCGCCCGACGCCCCAGCAGGCGCTGGCGAAATCGCCGAAGCCGTCCACCGAGACGACCACGGCTTCCTCGAAGGGCGAAACGTGGAAGGCAGACGACAGGTGCGCCCGATGATGCTCGACCTCCTCCGTGCGCCCCAGGAACGGCTCGCCGAGCGCCTCTTCCAGCAAGTCCACTGCGCTCCGGCGCGCGGCGCGATGACGCAAGCTTTCCAGCACGAACCGCGGGTCCGGGCGGTGTCGAAGCACGTACCAGACCTTCTGCGCCATGGCGGCGCTCGGATCGCTGTTGCTGGCCAGCACGTCCACGTCGCCGAACTCGAGGCCTGCCGCGGACAGGCAGTAGCGCACCGACTCCACCGGCAGGCCGGCCCAGTCCTTGATGGGGTGGAAGCGCCCTTCTTCAGCGGCTGCGACCAGCTTGCCGCCCACCACCGCGCACGCGGAGGAGTGGCCGTGGGAGGCATTGATCCCAAGGATGACGGGAGAAGCCATCAGGGGTTCAAGCGCGACCGCGCTGCAGCCACGGCGGGATATGCCGACAACGGCGACCTACGCCCTTCGTTCCCCCAGGCCCGGCACTTGTACGCCGTGGTACGCAGGTCGCTGCTGCCGGCATAAATCTTCAAGCCGACCCGGTGATGCTGCGCAGCGGGTTCGGAAAAACTGTCTTGCGCCAGATCTCGGCCAGGCTTTCCGCCACGGCCGCGGGCTTCAGGCGCATGCGGCCCGCCGCTTCGGCCGGCGTGTCGCCGGCGTAGATCCAGGTCAGCAGCTCGAGCTGGGAGTCGGTGAGCTCGGCGGCGAGGCAGTTCAAGTCAAGCTCGCGCAGGATCTGTCCCGCCAGTGCCTGCGACAGCGCCGGCGTGCCGGACTGGATCTGCCGCAGGTCGCGCGCGATCTGCTCCGCCGGATCGTGCTTGATCACGAAGCCCGCCACGCCGAGGCGCAGTGCCGACAGGAGACGGTCGTCCTGGTTGTGGCCGCTGATGGCCACGACGGTCACCTTTGACCTGCGCGCACCCTCCGGCACCAATGTGGCACGCAACCGGCTGAGCAGGTTCAGGTCCAGCAGCAGCCAATCCGGAAGAAAGGTGGCAATGAGGTGCTGGGTCTGGTCGGTGTCCCGCGCCAGCTGCAGCGTCACGCCGGGGTAGGCCAGGCGTACGGCCTCGCGCATCAAGGCCAGCGCGTGCGGATCTGCGGCAACGATCAGGACCACCAAAGGTTCGCGCAAGGGGCCCGCGCGGGCTGGACGCGCGACCTGCGGCAAGTCGCCATCCCCCTTCATTTCGGCCCCGCGGTGTTTGCCCGTTCCAGCCAGTTTTCGAGCGCGGCGAGGATCAGGCGGATCAGGACGACTCCCAGCACGGCCAGCACCGTGACCACCATCAGCGCCTGCAGGCTCCAGTGCTCATCCAGTTGCCGGATGCCGAACAGGGCGGCGGCCGCGGCCGCCGTCAGGCAGACCAGCAGCGCCAGCGCCCCCAATGCCTTGGCGGTGGGGACGGACATCAGCGATGGGTGGCGAGGTGTTTCATGGCCCCCAAAACTACAAGGCGGCCGGCCGGGAGTCCTGAGAAAAAGCTGCAAAAATCCTGAAATCGCCGCTGCCGGCCTGAAACCGGCCACGAACTTGGGTAAGGTGGCTCAGGGCAAGGCTCGGGGGAGACTTGAAAACCGCACCGGAAATTCCGGAAAAAGAAGCAGAAGGCGCCGCCTACCACCAGTGGTTTTTTGCCGGCGCGGAGTTCGACGAGCGCAGCCTGGAGCTGCGGGCGAACGGCCAGCTGGTGGCGCTGGAGCGAAAATCGCTGGAGGTGCTGCGCCAGCTCCTGCATCGCGCCGGCGAGATCGCCACCAAGGACGAATTATTGGAAGCCGTGTGGCCCGGCCGCATCCTGTCGGAAACCATCCTGGCCAAGTGCATCAGCCGCATCCGCCAGGTGCTGGGCGACGAAGAGCAGTTGATCGTCAAGACCGTGCACGGTTACGGCTACCGGTTGATGGCGCCCGTCACGGTCAAGCTCTCGTCCGCCACCCTGCCGCCGGCCAAGCTCGGGCTTGCCGCCGGCGATCATCCGCCGATGCGGCCGGAGTGGGTGCTGGTCAAGCGCCTCGGCGCCGGCGGCCAGGGCGAAGTCTGGCTGTGCCGGCACGAAAAGCTCGGCAGCCACCGGGTACTGAAGTTCGCGCTGGACGTATCCGGCCTTGCCGCGATCAAGCGCGAAATCACCCTGCACCGCCTGCTGCTCGACAGCCTGGGCGTGCGCGAGGACCTGAGCACGGTCATCGACTGGAACCTCAGGGAAACGCCCTGCTTCATCGAGTTCGAATATGCCGAGAGCGGCAACCTTGAGTCCTGGGCGCAGGCCCAGGGCGGCCTGGGCACGATTCCGCTGTCGCAGCGCCTCGACCTGGTGGTGCGGATCGCCGACATCCTCGCCGCCGCTCATTCCGTCGGCGTGCTGCACAAGGACTTGAAGCCGACCAATGTGCTGATCGGTGCCGACAGCAGCGGCAAACCTGTTCCCAAGCTCGCCGATTTCGGCAGCGGAGGCCTGCTCGATCCCCTGCGCCTGGACGCCATCGGTATCACGCGCATGGGCTTCAGCAGGGCAGCCTTCGGCGAAGACACGCCGGCCACCGCGCTCTACCGGGCGCCCGAGCTCATGGTCGGACAGCTGGCCACCGTGCAGGCCGACATTTATTCACTGGGCGTCATGCTCTACCAAGTGGTGATCGGCGATTTCCAGCAGCCGCTGGCACCGGGCTGGGAACGGAACATCGGCGATCCGCTGCTGAGCGAGGACATTGGGCTGGCGGTCGCGGGCGACCGCAGCCGGCGCCTCGCTGATGCGGCGGCGCTCGCCGAGCGGCTGCGCACCCTCGAAGCCCGGCGCGCGCAAAAACTGCGCGAGCAGGACGAACGCGCCCGGCTGGCGCTCGATCGCACCGCGGCCGAGGCCCGCGCCCGCCAGGCGGAACTCACCGTCACGCGTCTGCGTGCGCGGCGCAACTGGATGCTCACCGCGCTGTCGGTCCTGATCGTCGGTATGGCGTTGAGCCTGGGCCTGTTCCTGGAAGCGCGGCGCGCGCGCGATGAAGCGAAAGCGGCCGCCGCAAGCAGTCAAGCCGTGGCCGACTTTCTCAGCAGGGACATGTTTTCGGTGGTCAGCTCGCGCCCGCTTCGGGAATTGAGCGTGCGCGAACTTCTGGAAGCTGCCTCGCGCTCCTTGACGACGCGCGAACTGACACCACAGGCCGGAGCGCAAATTCACGGCGCCCTTGGCAGCGCGTTCTATACGATGGAAATGGTGGACCAGGCGGCGGCTCATCTCCAGCAGGCTTTCGATCTCGTACAGAAAACCGACGGCGTTGTCTCCGAAGGGGCACTGTCCATTGCCGCCCAACTGGTTCTGGCGAAAGGCCAGGGG
>JAYUGN010000336.1:0-8552 GCA_043767605.1 Gammaproteobacteria bacterium | reverse complement strand
GCATCACGTCGATATACGGCACGACGTTGATCTCCGAGGCGAGCTTGCGCCGCTGGCGTCCCTGCCCCCGCCCGAACATTTACTTGCCTCCGGCCTGGCGCAGGCCGCGCTCGAGGATGCCGGTCAGCTCCTCGGAAAACGTGGCGAAGCGGTTCTCGAGGCGCTCGACCATGTTGGTGAAATAGTTGTAGCCGATCACCGCCGGGATGGCCGCGAACAGGCCCATGGCGGTGGCGATCAGCGCCTCGGCGATGCCGGGCGCGACCATCGCGATCGTCGCCTGCTTGACGTTACCGATGGCGATGAACGCGGTCATGATTCCCCAGACGGTGCCGAACAGGCCCACGTACGGGCTGGTCGAGCCCACGGTGGCGAGGAAGGCCAGCCCGCCTTCCAGCCGCTCGATCTCTCGCGCCATCGCCACGCGCATCGCGCGCTGTACCGGCGCCAGCGCATCCTCCGGCGCGATCCTGTGCTGCTGCTGGCGCGTGAATTCCTCGTAGCCGGCGACGAAGATCGCCACCAGGCCCTCGTCTTCCTTGCCGCGGCGGACTTTTTCGTAGAGCTCCGTCAGCGTGCCGCCGGACCAGAAGCGTTCCTCGAAATTGCCGGCCTCCGAGCGGGTGCGGCCCAGCAGCTTGCGCTTGCCCAGGATCACGGCCCAGGAAATGACCGAGGCGAGCATCAGCAGCGCCATGATGATCTGCACCGGGATGCTGGCGGTCAGCACCAGGTGCGCGAGCGAAAGTTGCGGCGTCATGCGGTGGGCTCCGAAAGGGATTCAACGTACTGAATGAACGGCTCAGGTAGTGCAACGGGTCTGAACGTCGCGACCTCCACGCAAGCCACGCGCACGTGGGCGCGCGACAGCAGCTCGGTTTCCCCGGCGCGGCGCAGCTCCTGGCGGAACTCGAGGCTGGCGCGGCGCATCTGCTCGACGATCACGCTGACTTCCAGCGCATCGTCCAGTCTCGCCGGGCGCAGGAAGTCGATCCTGAGGTTGGCAACGGTGAACACGACATCCAGCGAGCCCCGCAGGTTCTGCTGGCCGAAGCCCATGTGGCGCAGCCATTCGGTGCGCGCGCGCTCGAAATAGCGCAGGTAATTGGCGTGGTAGACCACGCCCGAGGCGTCGGTGTCCTCGTAATAGACCCGCGCCGGGATTACGAACGGCGGCGGCTCTTTCCAGTTCTTGCCGAAGATCGTCACGGGGCCGGGTCCGTGAACAGGTCCGGCGGACGCTTCGGGGCTTTAAGCCCCAGCTGCTCGTACGCCTTGCGACCCGCGATACGGCCGCGGGGGGTGCGCTCCAGAAAGCCCTGCTGGATCAGGTAGGGCTCGACGATGTCCTCGAGGGTGTCTCGCGACTCCCCGAGGCTTGCCGCCAGCGATTCGATGCCCACCGGCCCGCCGTCGAAACGCTCGATCAGCGCGCGCAGCAGCTGGCGGTCGAGCACGTCGAAGCCGTTGGCGTCTACCTCGAGCAGGTTCATCGCGTCACCGGCGAGCCTGGCCGTGACGGCGCCTCCGCCCTTCACCTGCGCGAAGTCGCGCACGCGGCGCAGCAGGCGGTTGGCGATGCGCGGAGTGCCGCGGGAGCGCTGCGCGATCTCGCGCGCGCCACCCTCGTCGATGGCGACGCCCAGGATGCCGGCGGAACGCGTCACGATCGTGCGCAGGTCTTCGGCCGAGTAGAAATCGAGCCGCTCGACGATGCCGAAGCGGTCGTGCAGCGGCGTGGTCAGCGCGCCGGCGCGCGTGGTGGCGCCGATCAGCGTGAACGGCGGCAGGTCGAGGCGCACCGAGCGGGCCGCGGGACCCTCGCCGATCATGATGTCGAGCTGGAAATCCTCCAGCGCCGGGTACAGCACTTCCTCGACCACCGCCGACAGGCGATGGATTTCGTCCACGAACAAGACATCGCGCGGCTCGAGGTTGGTCAGCAGCGCCGCCAGGTCGCCGGCCTTCTCGAGCACGGGCCCGGAAGTCTGGCGCAGGTTCACGCCCAGCTCGGCGGCGATGATGTGCGCCAGCGTGGTCTTGCCCAGGCCCGGCGGGCCGAAGATCAGCACGTGGTCCAGCGCATCCTTGCGCTGGCGCGCGGCGTCGAGGTAAATGCCCAGCCGCTCGCGCACCGCGGGCTGGCCCACGTAATCGGCAAGGCGCTTGGGGCGGATCTGGCGCTCGACCCGATCCTCCTCGGGCGCGGCGGCCGCTGCGATCACGCGCTCGTCTCGCTCGTCGGGCTCGCCGGACTCGCTGGGCCCGGGGCTCATCGCAGCGCCCTCTTCAGCGCTTCACGGATCACGGTCTCGGGCGAATCACCCGACTTGTAGGCCGCCTCGGCCAGGCGCTGCGCCTCGGCAGGCTTGTAACCGAGGTTGATCAGCGCGCTGACGGCCTGCGGCACGACACCATCCACAGCGCCGGGTTTCTGCGCCGTGGTGGCGTGCTCGCCGGCCTTGTCCTTGAGTTCCAGCACGAGGCGCTCGGCGGTCTTCTTGCCGATGCCCGGCAAGCGGGTGAGCTTGGCGGAATCCTGCGCGCGCACGGTGTCCCAGAAATCGTCCACCGAGATTCCCGAGAGGATCGTCAGCGCGCTCTTGGGGCCGACGCCGCTCAATTTGATCAGCTGGCGGAACAGGGCCTTCTCGGCCGCGCCCGCGAAGGCGACGAGGATCTGCGCGTCTTCGCGCACGATCAGGTGCGTGTGCAGGCTAACCCCCTGCCCCACGTCCGGCAGCTTGTAGAACGTGGACAGCGGCGCCTCGCATTCGTAGCCCACGCCGCCGACGTCGATCCACAGCAGCGGCGGCTCCTTGCCGATGAGCTTGCCGGTGAGCCGCCCGATCATGCGCGCGCTCCGGGCCGGGTTTGGGTCCGGGTTTGGGTCCGGGCCTGGGCCAATGCCCGCGCCGTGCTCTGCGTGAGCACGCGGCTGTGCGCGTGGCACAGCGCGCAGGCGAGCGCATCGGAGGCATCTTCCGGCAGCGCCTTCGAGAGGTTCAGCAGCAGCTTGACCATGTGCTGCACCTGCGGCTTCTCGGCGCGGCCGTTGCCGGCGATCGCCAGCTTGATGCTGGCCGGCGCGTACTCGTGCACGCCCAGGCCCGCCGCGGCCACGGTGACGAGCGCGACGCCGCGCGCCTCGCCCAGCACCAGCGCGCTGGCGACGTTGCGCTTCACGAACACCTGCTCCATCGCGACTTCATCGGGGCGGAACTCGGCGATCACCGCGCCGAGTTCCTGCTGCAGGCGCAGCAGGCGCGGCGGCAGCGCGCCGTCCCCGAGCTTGATCACGCCGGAGGCCAGGCAGCGGCTCTTGCCGCCGCCGCTTTCGATCACGCCGTAGCCGGTGTAGCGCGAGCCGGGATCGATGCCGAGGATGCGCGTCACGGGGGCACGCGCGGCCACGGTCATGCGCCTGCCCGCGGCAGCTTGGCGTTACTGTAGACGTTCTGGACGTCGTCGAGTTCTTCGATGGCCGCGAGCAGCGCAGTGACCGCGTCGCGCTGGGCGTCCGCGACGTCCACGTGCGTCGCCGGCACCCAGTGCACGTCGGCGTGCGCGGGCACCAGCTTCGCGTCGACCAGCGCTTTCTTCACGGCTTCAAAGGTCTCGGGCTTGGTGATGACTTCGGTCAGGCCTTCCTCGGTGAGCACATCCTCGGCCGAGGCTTCCAGCGCGGCCTCGAGGATCTTCTCGGCCGCCGCGGCGTCGACGGCCTCGAAGGCAATCACGCCGAGGCGGTGGAACAGGTAGGCCACCGAGCCATCGGCGCCCATGTGGCCGCCGTTGCGGGTGAACGCGTGGCGCACCTCACCGACCGTGCGCACGCGGTTGTCGGTCATGCACTCGACCAGGATGGCCACGCCGCCGGGGCCGTAGCCCTCGTAGCGCACTTCCTCGAGGTGCACGCCGTCGAGCGTGCCGCTGCCACGCTTGATGGCGCGCTCGATCGTGTCCTTGGTCATGTTGCCGGCCAGGGCCTTGTCCACCGCCATGCGCAGGCGCGCGTTGGACGCCGGGTCGGCGCTGGCGCGCGCGGCCACGGTGATTTCGCGGATCAGCTTGGTGAACAGCTTGCCGCGGCGCGCGTCCTCGGCGTTCTTGCGATTCTCGATGCTCGGTCCGCGACCCACACCGCTCTCCTCAGGGTTTCAGAAGCTCAGCCGCAGGCCGAGGTGATAGCCGGTGTCCACCGTGGCGCTACCGGCATCCTGCACGCCGATCTTCAGGCCGCGATAGCCGCCGTAGATCGAGGCGTTGCGCAGCACCTGGTAGTCGCCGTCGATCGTGTACTCGAGGTAGCTGTCGAGGTCGCCGAACGACGAGGCCTTGGGCGCCCCATACAGCGAGACGCGCGCGCCGATGCGGTTGAATGCCGGCAGCCGCGCTTCGAACATGCCGCCGAGCGCCAGCGCGCCGCCGGTCACCTGCTCGACGTCGATCAGCGCCACGCGCGCGCCGAGCCCGGCCGTCACGTTGGCCTTCTCCGCGCCGGCATCGCCGGTGGCGAGGAAGCCGATGTGGCCCTCGCGGTAGTTGGTGGTATCCACTTCGCCGACCAGGCCGCCGAACTCGTAGAGGCCGGACAAGCGCGGGAAAATGCTGGTCAACGGGCCCGCGAACGAGCCGTTGAAGGCGCGCGAGCTCAGGTCCATGTCGATGGTCTCGGCCCGCGCGGTGCCGGCACCCAGTGCCAGCAATAGTCCTGCAAGTGCAGCAGCTTTCATCTAGTTCCTCTTCGGCTTGTTTATGGAATGGATCGCGCGGCCGTCCACCAGCTGCGCGGCGTCATGGAAAGTCTCGGACAGCGTGGGATGTGCGTGCATGGTCAGCACGAGATCCTCGGTGGTCGCGGCGTACTCGAGCGCCAGCACCGCCTCGGCCACCAGCTCGGACACGTACGGCCCGACCATGTGCACGCCGATCACGCGGTCGGTCTTCACGTCCGAGATGATCTTCACGAAGCCCACGGCCTGCTCCAGCGCCTTGGCGCGGCCATTCGACATGAACGAGCTGACGCCGGTCTTGACCTCGATGCCGTCCGCCTTGGCCTGCTCCTCGGTCTTGCCCACCCACGCCACTTCCGGCGCGGTGTAGATGACCGAGGGCACCGCGTTGTAGTTGACCTCGGTGTGGTGTCCGGCGAGCTGCTCGACCAGCGCCACGCCTTCCTCGATGCCCTTGTGTGCCAGCATCAGGCCGCCGATCACGTCGCCGACCGCGTACACGCCGGCCGCACTGGTCTTGTAGTGCGCGTCCACCTTCACGAAACCGCGCTCGTCCAGCGCGACGCCCGCCGCTTCGCAGCCCAGGCCCTGGATGTACGGCTTGCGGCCGACTGCGACGATCAGCTTGTCGAATTCTTCCTTGCCCGCCTTGCCGTCCTGTTCGAACTCGACGGTGACGCCGCCCTTGCCCGCCTTGGCGCCCGTGACTTTCGCGCCGAGGCGGATGTCGAGGCCCTGCTGGGTCAACTGGCGCAGCGCTTCCTTCGCGGCCTGGCCATCGGCCATCGGCAGGAAGGTCGGCAGCGCCTCGAGCAGCACGGTCTTGGCGCCGAGGCGCGACCACACGCTGCCGAGCTCCACGCCGATCACGCCGGCGCCGATCACGCCCAGGCGCCTGGGCACTTCGGTGAAGTCGAGTGCGCCCCACGAATCCACGATCTGCTTGCCGTCGAACGGCGCCACGCGCAGGTTCACCGGCTCGGAGCCGGTGGCAATGATGATGTGCTTGGCCTCGAGGACCTTCTTCTCGCCTTCGTGGCTGGTGTACTCGACCTGGCCCTTGCCGAGCAGCTTGCCGGTGCCGAACAAGCCGGTGACCTTGTTCGAGGCGAACAGCGTCTTGATGCCGCCGGTCAGCGCGCGCGAAATCGTGTCCTTGCGCTTCTGCATCTGCGCCAAGTCCAGCTTCACGTCGCCGATCTTCACGCCGTGCGTGCCGAACTCGTGCAGCGCGCGGTGGTAGATCTCGGACGACTCGAGCAAGGCCTTGGACGGGATGCAGCCCGCATTCAGGCAGGTGCCGCCGAAAGCCGGCGAGTTGTCGCGGTTCTTCCAGCCGTCGATGCAGGCCGCCTTCATGCCCAGCTGCGCGGCGCGGATCGCGGCGGGATACCCCGCCGGGCCGCCGCCGATCACGACAACGTCATAAGCCTCGCTCATAGCGTGTTTCCCGGTTGTTTCCTAAAGATCGACGTCGAACACGAACTTCACGCCGGTGGCGACCGTGGTCTGGTCGTCCTTGTTGCCGTTCTTCAGCGTGACGTGGCGGGCGGCCGCGTAGACGCTGAGGTTGTGCATGACGTCGTAGAACACGCCGAGGCTCTCGCCATCGCCGTCGAAGCTGGGCGAGTTGCTGACGTGGCCGTAGGAGGCCGCCAGGCGCAGGTCCTGCACCACCTGGTAGCTGCCCGAGACGTAGGCGTACTGGCGCGGGTCGGTTTCGACCGCGACGTCGACGTACTCGAGGGACACGCCGACCGCCCACAGCTTTTCGCCGAGGGTCGCGCTGAGGCGTGCGGCATTGCTCTGGCCTGCCGGCGCGCCGGCCACGACGTTGCCGTTGAGGTCGAGGACCTGCAGGTTCGCGTCGAGCCCGAGCCAGTTGCTGTTGGCGTAACCGGCGCCGAGCGCGTAATCGGCCTTGTCGCCGGAACCCTGGTTGTTGTTGTCGTTGACGAAGACCGCGCCGTTGCCGGAAAAGCCGGCGAACGCCGGCGAGCGGTAGGCCAGCGTGTTGCTGGTGAAGCCGTTGGTCAGGTTCGACAGGCCGTAGCTCGCGCCTTCCGAGGCAAACTGGCCGTTGAAGCCCGCGATCGAGGTGTTGTAGAACGGGTCGAGACGCTCGCCCGCCATGCGGTAGTCGGTCGCCTTGCGGCCGAACAGCGCCGTGCCGTAGTGGCCGCTGACGCCGCCGAAGAACTGGCGCACGTCTTCCACGCCCTGCTGGTCGTTGGACGCGCCGCGCTCGTAGACCATGAAGGCGCGCAGGCCGAGTTCGTTGGCCGCGGCTTCGATGCGGAAGTTCGAGGCGTTGTTCTCGACATCCCAGTCATCCACCTGCGACAGCGTGCTGTCGTCGTGGAACCACGACAGGCCGAGGCCGAAGGTGCCCGACAGCCGCACGTCCGGGCTCAGTGCATGGGCCGGCGATGCGGCAGCGAATACAAGGCCAGTGGCCAGGATGATGCGTTTCACCAAGTTCTCCCTGTTGAGTCTGATTTTATAGCTGCAGCAGCAGTCGCGCCGGATCTTCGAGTGCTTCCTTGATGCCGCGCAGGAACAGCACGGCCTCGCGGCCGTCGATGACGCGATGGTCGTAGGTCATGGCCAGGTACATCATCGGCCGGATGACGACTTCGCCGTTGACGGCGATGGGCCGCTCGAAGATGCCGTGCATGCCCAGGATGGCGCTCTGCGGCGGGTTCAGGATCGGCGTGGACATCATCGAGCCGAACACGCCGCCGTTGGTGATCGAGAAGGTGCCGCCGGTGAGGTCCTCAATCGTCAGCTTGTTGTCCTTGGCTTTCTGGCCGTAGGCGCCGATCGCCTTCTCGGTTTCCGCCATCGACAGCGCATCGGCATCACGCAGGATCGGCACGACCAGGCCGCGCGGCGAGCTCACCGCGATGCCGATGTCGTAGTAGCCGTGGTAGATCACGTCGTTGCCGTCCACCGAGGCGTTGATGACCGGATATTTCTTCAGCGACTCGATCGCGGCCTTCACGAAGAAGGACATGAAGCCGAGCTTCACGCCGTGGGCCTTCTCGAAGAGGTCCTTGTACCGGGTGCGCAGGTCCGAGACCGCCTTCAGGTCCACCTCGTTGAAGGTGGTCAGCATGGCGGCCGTGTTCTGGGCCTCGATCAGCCGCTCGGCGATGCGCGCGCGGATGCGCGTCATCGGCACGCGCTGCTCCTCGCGGCTGCCGGCGGCTCGACGCGGCATCGCGGGCGCTTCGGCCTTGGCCGCGGCCGGCGCCGGCTTTGCCAGTTGCGCCGCGACGTCTTCCTTGGTCAGGCGGCCACCCTTGCCGGAGCCGGTCAAGCCTTCGGGCGACACGCCGGTTTCCGCGAGCATCTTGCGCACGGCCGGGCCCTGTCCGGGCGCGGCGGCAGGCGCGGCCTTGGCGGCCGGTGCGCTTTCAACCTTGGGCGCAGCGGCAGCGCCGGCACCCGGTTCGAGGATGGCGAGGATGTCGCCCGCCTTCACGGTGGCGCCGGTCTGCGAGCGCACTTCCTTGATGACGCCGTCGGCGACGGCGGGCACTTCAAGCATGACCTTGTCCGTCTCGAGATCCACGAGGTTCTCCTCGCGGTTCACGCGGTCGCCGGCCTTCTTGTGCCAGGACGCGACGGTGGCCGAGGACACGGACTCGGGCAGGTTCGGAACGCGGATTTCGATGCTCATCTCTCTTCCTTTTCCATTTTCGTGCGCAGTTCTTACGGGATCACGCGGTCTTTTTCACGCTTGCCAGCCGTGAGCGCCTGCCTGACCAGCTCTTCCTGCTCTTTCTGGTGCACCTTGAGGTAGCCGACCGC
>JAYUGN010000335.1:0-8578 GCA_043767605.1 Gammaproteobacteria bacterium | reverse complement strand
TCTTTTCAGCGGGCGCCAATTCCCGGCTACCGAGGAGTTTTACGATGACTTTCCCAAGGACCATCACCCGGGCGCTGCTGCTCGCCGTCGTCGCCCTGGCCGGCGCCTGCGCCGCGCCGGTGGCCGAGAAATATTCCATCCACGAGGACAAGCTCGACAGCCGCTTCGGCCACGACCCCGTGATCTCGGACATCCCGGTGGACAAGACTTGGGACGAGATGACCGATGCGCAACGCGCGATCTTCCGCGCCCGCTACCGCGACATGGGCCCGGACTACGAGCCACCGTTTCCGGTCGATGGACAGCTGAAGATCTTCCAGGAAGTGAAGAAGCTGCAGGCCGCGGCGCAGCTGCGCGGAAAGTTCTCGGCGCTGCTGAGCGTGGACGAACAGGGCAAGGCGCACTCGATCAAGATCGTGGAGACACCGGACGAGAAGATCAACCAGCCGATGGCGCTGGTGCTCGTGAAGAACACCGAGTACAAGCCGGCGAAGTGCGCCGGCAAGCCCTGCGCGATGGACTTCGTGTTCGAAATGACGCTCGATGTTCCTGTCGCCGAGGCCGGGGAGCACAGAGGGAAGCGGCGCTAGACCGGCACCCAGCGCACGACCTCGCCGGCCTCGAAGGCGCCGCCGCGCACCGGCAGCCAGAGCAGCGCATCGGCGCTCGCAAGATTGCTGAGCATGTGCGAGTCCTGGCGCGGCAGCGCCTCCAGCAGCACCGTGCCAGCATCGGAATAGCGCAGCGTCGCGCGCACCAGCCGCTCGCGGTGCGCATCCCCCTTCACCGCAGCGGCCAGCACGCCGTGGCGCCACCCAGGTGCGGCGCGGCCCTCGAGCACGGCGAGCATGGCTTCGACATGCACGGCGAGGCACACCAGCACCGCGGCCGGGTTGCCGGGAATGCCGAGGAACCCGGTGCCGTCGCGCGTGCCGAACCACAGCGGCTTGCCCGGTTTCTGCGCCACCTGCCAGAACACTTTCTCGACGCCGAGCCGCGGCGCGAGAGCCGGCAGGTAGTCGCGGTCGCCCACCGACACGCCGCCAGTGCTGATGACGAGGTCCGCGCTGGCAAGCGCATCCTCGAGTGCGCGGCTCACCGCCTCCGGCGTGTCGGGCACGTAGCGCAGGTCCGGTTCACCATGGCCGCGCTCGAGGAACCAGTGGCGCACCAGCGGACCGTTGGCATCGTGCACCTGTCCCGGTCGCAGCGCTTCACCGGCACGTGCCAGCTCATCGCCGGTGACCAACACCGCGATGCGCGGTGCACGCCGCACACTCACCTCAACCACGCCCGCCATCGCCAGCGCTGCGATCAGGCCGGCATCGAGCCGCTGGCCGGCCTGCGCCAGCGGCGCGCCGGCTTTCAACTCCTCGCCGCGATGGCGCGTGTCGGCGCCCTCCGCGAGAGGCCTGACGATCCGGATGCGATCGCCGTGGCGCTCGACGATCTCCTGCCGCGCGCACGTGTCGGCGCCCTGCGGCAGCAGGCCGCCGGTCAGGATGCGCATCGCGGTGCCAGGCGAAATCGCTCGCGAGGCGGGCGCGCCGGCCGGCACTTCGCCGATCAGTGTGAGCTCATCGCCCGCATCGGCCGCGCGCAGCGCGTAGCCATCGACCGCGCTTTGCGTGAAGAGCGGCAGGTCGCAGGCGCTCGCCACCGGCGCCGCGAGCACCCGATGCAGCGCGCCCCTGAGCGCGCATATTTCGGCGGGTAGCGCCCGGAGCGAGGCCGGATACGCCGCCAGCGCGGCCACGAGCGAGATCATGGGATCGGGCACCGGCCCGTGCAGACTCATGGGCGCGATGCGCTCAGAATGTGAAGACCAGCTTGCTGCCGGCGATCAGCAGCACGATCGCCAGCAGGCGCTTGATCACCAGCGGCGACAGGCGCTGGGCGCCGAGATACGAGCCGCTCACGCCGCCGACGATGACCGCGGCGGCCAGCGGCAGGATCAGCGGCGGCATCGCCTTCGTGGCGCTGATGTTGCCGGCCAGACCCGCGATCGAATTGCACAGGATGAACATGGCCGAGATCGCCGAAGCGGTCTTGGTCTTCGCCCAGTGCAGCATGATGACCAGCGGCGTGAGGAAGATGCCGCCGCCGGTGCCGGTGAGGCCGGCCATCAGGCCGAGGCCCGCGCCCGTGCCGAGCGCGAGCGGCAGCTTCGGCGGCTTCGGGTCGGATTCCCTTGGCGGCCGCAGCAGGAATTGCGCGGCCGAGACGAGCAGCACCACGCCGACGGCGATCTTGAAGACGTGCGCCGGTAATTCCAGGTAACCACCGACAAATGCCAGTGGGGTCGCCGCGAGACCGAAGGGCCAGAACAACTTCCATGAAAAATGGCCGGCGCGCCAGAACTGGAAGCAGGCGATGGTCGCGACGAGGATATTCAGTGAAAGCGCTAGCGGCTTGATCGCCGCCGGCGCGAGGCCACACAGCGTCATCACGGCAATGTAGCCCGAGGCGCCGGCGTGGCCGACCGAGGAATACAGGAATGCGATCACTCCTGCGCCGGTGACCAGCAGCACCGTCGGCTCCATCACTCGCCTGCTTCACCGTAACCGCCGCGATGGCCGGCGCCCTTTGCCACGTCGAACAGGTGCACGAGGCCCGGCAGGATCGCCGCCACCGATTCCTCGGCGCCGCGACGGCTGCCCGGAAACGTGACGACGAGCGTCTGCCCGGCGTAGCCGGCGATGCCGCGCGAGAGCATCGCGTACGGCGTGCGGCGCTGACCGAAAGCGCGCGCCGCTTCCATGATCCCGGGAATCTCGGTAGTGAGCAACGGCTTCAGCGTTTCGATCGTGCGATCGCGCGGGCCCAGGCCCGTGCCGCCGACCGTGGCGAGCAAGCCCACGCCCGCGGCCAGTTGCGCGGCCACGCGCGGACCGAGCAGCGCCGGATCGTCCGGCAGCACTTCCCAGGTCACGGGCGCAAAGCCTGCGTCCTTCAGCGTCTGCTCCACCGCGCGCCCCGCGGTGTCGGGCTTCTTGCCGGAGGCGACGGTGTCCGACAGCACGATCACGGCCGCGCTGACCGGCTTGGCCAGCTTGCGGCGAAACTGCGACTTGCCGCCACGCTTGCCTTCAAGCTTCACTTGCGCGATCTCGAGCTGGTCCGGCGTCGTGTGCGGCTTGAGCATGTCGTACAGCGTGAGCGCGGCCACGCTCGCCGCGGCCAGCGCTTCCATCTCGACGCCCGTGGGGCCGATGGTCTGCACCTCGGCGCAGATGCGCGCGGCGTCGGCGAGGATCTCGAAGGTCACCTCGGCGCGGTGGATCGGCAGCGGATGGCACAGCGGGATGAGCTGGTCGGTGCGCTTGGCAGCGAGGATGCCGGCGATGCGCGCGGTCTTGAGCGCATCCCCCTTCTCGGTCTCGCCCTTGCGCAGCAGCTCCAGGCAATTCGGCGGCGCGCGCAGCAGGGCCACGGCGCGCGCGGTGCGCAGGGTCTCGGGTTTTAGGCCGACGTCTTTCATTCAGGCGTGCGCGTGTTCATGCTCGGGCCGGTCGTGGCGGATGCAGCAGCCTTGCACGAAGGCGCTGCTGCCGTCGGCATAAAACTCCTCTTTCCAGATCGGGACGCGGTGCTTCACCTCGTCCACCGCGTACCGGCACGCAGCGAAGGCTTCCGCGCGATGCGGTGCGCGCGTGACGCAGTAGATCGCGACCTCGCCGATCGCGAGCATCCCGAGCCGATGCTGCACGCGGCAATGCGGGATACCGACTCGCGCCCGGGTCTCTGCCTCGATTTCGCGCATGAGTTTTTCGGCGAGCGGTGCGTAGGCGGTGTAGCACAAGCGCAGCACGCGCTTGCCTTCGCTGGCATCGCGGATCGTGCCGGCGAAGATCGCCATGCCGCCGCAGCCGGAGAACTCGCCGTTCGCCAGCAAGGGCTCCAGCGCCAGCGGCTCGTCGGACAGATAGGGCGTGGAAGCCATGGCTCAACCCCCCGCGACCGGCGGCAACAGGGCGAGCCGCGCATTCGCAGCCAGCACATCACCACGCCGCACCAGCACATCGCCGACGGCGCAGGCACAACGCGGCAGCCGCTCCTGCAGTTGCGGCAGGCGCTGCGCCAGCGCCGCCAGCGCGGCAGCCACCGTGAGGCTGCCCGCAGGCATCGACAGCGAAAGCTCGCCGGCGCCAGCCAGTCGCTGAAGTTCGCCGCAGAATTCAAAGGTAACGTTCATCAGCCGCCCAACCCGTGCATCAGCACCGGCCGCTCGACCGGGCGGTTCAGCGCCACGTACCCGGCCTGCTTGTTCCAGACCGCCGCGCGGATCGTCGCGAGCAGTTGCGCGCGGCTCGCGCCCGCGCGCAATTGCGCACCGAGCGCGGGCCCGGCCTGCGCGAACAGGCAGGTATACAACTCGCCGCGCGCCGTCAGGCGCAGGCGGTCGCAGCTGCTGCAGAACGGATTGGAGATCGTGCTGACCAGCCCGAGCCGGTAGTGGCCGTCGAGCAAGATCTCTTCCGCCGGCTCCTTGCCGCGCGCCAGCCGGGTGACCGTGTAGCCCTGCCGCAATGCGATAAGCACCTCGGCTTCGGCCACCACCTGCTCGCGCGACCAGTTGCCCGGCGCATCCAGCGGCATGTATTCGATGAAGCGCAGCGGAATGCCACGCGCCTTCGCCCACTCGACCAGCGGCAGGATCTCGCGGTCGTTCTGGCCGCGGATCAGCACGGTGTTGAGCTTGAGCCGCAGACCGGCCGCCTGCGCCGCGGCGATGCCCTCGAGCACGGGGGCAAGCTCGCCACCGCGCAGCGTGCGAAAGCGCGCCGGGTCCAGCGCATCGATGCTGACGTTCACGTCGTCGAGGCCGGCGTCGCGCAAAGCCGGCGCCAGCGTTGCGAGGCGCGAGCCGTTGGTGGTCA
The DNA here is from genome assembly GCA_043767605.1 of Gammaproteobacteria bacterium. Lineage (GTDB taxonomy): Bacteria > Pseudomonadota > Gammaproteobacteria > Nevskiales > Nevskiaceae > JACPFV01. Next base: position 3,698 of record JAYUGN010000335.1, on the reverse strand, counting down.
GCGACAGTCGCGCAAGGCCGCGGGCGCGCAGCGCCGACAACGCCGCCACGCACTCGACCGCGTCGCGCCGCAGCAGCGGCTCGCCGCCGGTCACGCGAATGGCGGTGATGCCCTGGTCCACGAACAGGCCGGCGAGCTGCACCAGTTCGTCGCGGCTGAGCAGTTCTTTCTTTGGCAGCCAGGCGGGCTGCTCGGGCATGCAGTAGCGGCAACGGAAATTGCAGCGGTCGGTCAGCGACACGCGCAGCTTGCGCTTCACGCGGCCGCGCGCATCGCGCAGCGGGCCGCTGGCTTGCGCTGGCTCCAGCGGCTCTGGCGACGCTGGCAGCGCGAACGGCGTGTCGAACGGCGTCACGCGCGCTCCGCGGCGGCCAGTGCCTCGGCGGTGTTGAGGTTGCGCAGCGCCGCCGGCCATTCCATCGGCACGGCCGCCGCGTGCTGCGCTTCGAGGAACTTGTGCACCGCGCGCTGCTCGCTGTCGAGCGCGGCCTCGAGCCTGGGCGCGAGGCTGCGATGCAGCAGACAGCAGGTGTAAAGCGGATCAAGGCCCGCCTGCGCGTAGGCGGCCTTCGCGCTGCTTGCGAGCAGGCGCTGCACGTAGTCAGCCGGCACGCCCGGCGCGTCGCAGGGTGCGAACACGAGCCACTCCTCGCCCGTCGCCGCGAAAGCGCTGCTCATGCCGGCCAGCGGCCCCTGGAACTCCGGCCGCGCGTCGCCAACGACGCGCGCGCCGAGCGCCTCGTACTGCTCGCGGTTGCGGTTGGCGTTGATCACGAGCGCATCGACCTGCGGCTTGAGCGCCGCGAGCACGTGCGCGACCAGCGGCCTGCCGCGCAATTCGAGCAGGCCCTTGTCGCGGCCGTCGTGGCGCAGGCCGCGGCCGCCGGCCAGCACGACGCCACAAACGCCCGATTTTCTCTCCATGGGCTCAAGTATCGCAGCGATATCGGCATGGGGCTTGCTACGCTGCACGCATGTCCGACACACCCCTCGCCGGCCGCACGATCGCAGTCCCGGAAACCCGTGAACTCGACCTCTTCGCCGACCTGCTCGGCCGCCGCGGCGCCACCGTGCTGCGCTGTCCGCTGGTCGGCATCGCGGACGCGCCCCAACCCGGCCCGGTGCTCGACTGGATCCGCCGCTTCAACTCCGGCCACCACGACGAACTGATCCTGCAGACCGGCGAAGGCCTGCGCCGGCTGCTGAGCTGCATCGAGAAACACGAGGCCGCGCTGCGCGAGCCCTTCGTCGCGCGCCTCGCGCAAGTGCGCAAGATCATCCGCGGCCCCAAGCCCGCGCGCGTGCTGCGCGACCTGGACCTCAAGCCCGACCTGTCGGGCGACGAGCCGACCACCGCGGGCGTGATCGAGACGCTGCGGCGCGAAAAACTCTCGGGTCACCGCGTCGGCGTGCAGCTGTACGGCGTGGACCCGAACGTCGCGCTCACCGATTTCCTGCGCGAGGCCGGTGCGAGCGTGGATCCGGTTGCTCCTTACATTTATGTCCCCGCCGCCAGCGACACCGAGGTCGTGGCGCTGATCGAGCGCATGGCCGCCGGCTTTGTTGACGCCATCGCCTTCACCAGCAAGGCGCAGGTCGAGCGGCTGTTCGAGGTTGCTGCGAGCACCACCGGCGTGCCGAAGCTGCTCGAGGCGCTGCACCGCGCGCAGGTCGCTGCGGTCGGGCCGGTGGTGCGCGACGTGCTGGTGGCGAAAGGCGTCGAAGGCGCGTTGATGCCGGAGCAAAGCTGGTTCCTGAAGCCGCTGGCGTCGTTGCTGGGCGAGGAGCTAGGCCCCCGCTCCTGAGGTTTCCGCGGCTTCCGCCCTGGCTTGTGCCAGCAACACGCGCAGCTCCGGCACGCAGGATCCGCAATTGGTGCCCGCCTTGAGGCAGGCGCCGATCTGGCCGGGCTGCTCGAGCTTGCGCTCGCGGATCGTGCGCAGGATCGTGTTGCGGCCCACACCGAAGCAGGAGCAGACGGTCGGCCCGGCATCGGCTTCCGGGCTCAAGGGCACGCCGAGCAGCAGGCCCGCGCGATCGGCGTCGCTGATCCTGGTCTTGGCGAACAAGCCGGCGAGCCATGCGCGCGACGGCAGGTCGGGGCGCGGCGAAACATACACGCAGCTCTCGATGCGTCCGTCGCGCAGGTGCGCGGCGCGGTAGAGGCCCGCCGTGCGGTCCTCGTACTCCAGCCAGTCCTCGTCCTCGCCCACCGCGCCGAGCAGGCCGCGCGCCCACGGCGCGGTCGCGCCGATCTTGCCGCGGCCCGCGAACTCGTAGCGCGTGAATTTCGCACCGGCCATCTGCGTCCAGTAGGCGAGGCCGTCGCGCTCGGCGCCGAGTTCGCCGCGGGTCAGCACGAAGCCGTGCCAGTGCACGCCGAAGGGCTCGACCTTGACCGGCGTGTGCTTGAACTCGGGCTCGCCCGAGACCGGGTCCACCACCGGATTCACCAGCGCGCCGACGCGCGCGTCGGAAGCGAACTGCGCGTTCCAGTGGATCGGCACGAACACCTGGCCGCGCACCATGCCGCCGCCCAGCTGCACGCGCGCCACCAGCGAGCCCCAGCGGCTGGTCACGCGCGCCAGCTCGCCTTCGCGCACGCCGCTGATCAGCGCGTCCTGCGGGTGCAGGTCCACGAAGGGCTCGGCGACGTGGGCCGACAGCTTCGGCGACTTGCCGGTGCGCGTCATCGTGTGCCACTGGTCGCGCACGCGGCCGGTGTTCAGCGCCAGCGGGAAGTCCTCGCTCACCGCGTGCACCGGCCCGCGCGGGGCCGTCGGCACGAAGCGCGCGCGGCCGTCCGGGTGGAAGAACTTGCCGTCGGTGAACAGGCGCGGTGTCGCCGAAGGCCACTGCACCGGTTGCAGCGTGTCGTAACCGTCCGCGCCCAGGCCGGCGAGCTCGCCGATGTCGAAGGCGCGCGTGCCGCCGTTGCGGTGCGCGGACAGCCGCGCGTGCTCGTCGAACACTTCGTGCGCTTGCGTGTAGTCGAAACCTGAAAAGCCCATGCGGCGCGCCACGTCAGCCACGATGTCCCAGTCGGGCCGTGCCTCGCCGGGCTGCGGCAGGAACTTGCGCTGGCGCGAGATGCACCGCTCCGAGTTGGTGACCGTGCCTTCCTTCTCGCCCCAGGCCAGGGCCGGCAGCAGGATGTGCGCGTACGCCGTGGTGTCGGTGCGCGCCATCACGTCCGACACCACCACCAGCTCGCATTTCTCGAGCGCGGCTTTCACGGTGTCGGCGTCCGGCAGCGAAACCACCGGATTGGTCGCCATGATCCAGACGGCCTTCACGCGCCCGGCATGGATCGCGTCGAACAGCTCGACGGCCTTCAGTCCCGGCTTGTCCGCAATGCGCGGCGATTGCCAGAACTCCTGCACCAGTGAGCGGTGCTGCGGATCGTTCAGCTCCAGGTGCGCGGCCAGCGTGTTGGCGAGTCCGCCGACTTCGCGGCCGCCCATGGCATTGGGCTGGCCGGTGATGGAAAACGGCCCCGCGCCCGGCTTGCCGATGCGGCCGGTGAGCAGGTGGCAGTTGATGATGGCGTTAACCTTGTCGGTGCCGGCGCTCGACTGGTTCACGCCCTGCGAGAACGCCGTTACCGTCTTTTCCGTGCGCGCGAACATCCGGTAGAACTGCTCGAGCGCGCCCGCATCCACGCGGCAGGCGCGCGCGACCGAGCGCACGTCGCCGGC
>JAYUGN010000334.1:0-2992 GCA_043767605.1 Gammaproteobacteria bacterium | reverse complement strand
TCTCGATGAACCCGGCGACCACGCCGCCGTGGATCGCGGGCAGGGCGGCGTTGCCGACCAGCGAGGGCCGGAACGGCATGCGGAACTTCGGCGTGCCGTGGTCGAGGGAGACCTGCACGTCGAGGAAACGCGCGTAAGGCACCCGCGCGCGCATCGGCGAGAAGTCGCCCTGCTCGCGGGCGGCGCGGCGCGCCTCGGCCAGCGTCGGGCCGCTTACCGTGCCCGCTGCGCCCGTCACGCTCATTTGGCCACCATCCGGCCGGCGGAGCCGCGCATGAAGGTGGCCTGGTGCGTGGCCACCGGTTCCTTCTCATCGGCCTGCCAGGTGTGGCCGCGGACGAAGGCGATCGAGCGCGTGAGCCGGTAGCACTCGGCGAACGAGACCAGCGGCAGCTCCGGCTGGGCCGGGCGCAGGAAGTCCATGCGCAAGTCCAGCGTGGCGACGACTTCGAAGCGGCCCGCGGCCAGCACCGCCGCCATGCCACTGATGGTGTCCGCCAGGGTCGTGACGACGCCGGTGTGGATCACGCCGCGCTCGGTGTCGCCCAGCCACTCGAGCCGGTAGGGCATCTGCGCCACCGCGCCAGCCTCGTCGAGGCGCACGAGGCTCATGCCGCACTCCCGCGCGTGCGGAATGGCGCTCATGAAATGCGCTTCGAGGAGCGTGCGGAACTGGTCGGGCGTCATCTTTCGGTAGCATTACACACGATGGATCCCCTCGAAGCGAAGTTGCGCGCCGCGCTCGCGCACACCAGCGAAGCGCCGCCGCGCCCGGTCACGCCGATGGGGCTGCCGCTCAAGCTCGATCGCCTGGTGCTGCCGCGCCTGCTGCGCACGCTCAAGCCTGCCAGCGTGCTGGTGCCGGTCATGCGCCGGAAAACCGGCCTGACGGTGCTGCTCACGCGCCGCTCGGAAGACATGCCCTCTCACAAGGGCCAGATCAGCTTCCCGGGCGGGCGGCGCGGGCCCAAGGACGCGAGCGCCGCGGCCGCGGCGCTGCGCGAGGCGGAGGAAGAGGCGGGCATCCCGCCGTCGGCGGTCGAGGTGATCGGCTACCTCGACGATTATCCGACCGTCACGCGTTTTCTCGTGACGCCGGTCGTGGGCCTGGTCGAGGACGTGGCCCAGGTCACGGCGTGCGCGCGCGAGGTGACGGAAATCTTCGAGGTGCCGCTCGCGTTCGTGCTCGACCGCGCCAGTTTCGGGCGCGGCGCACTGCGCATGAAGGGCGTGAAGCTGCCGTTCTTCGAGCTCAACTACGGCGCGTACCGCATCTGGGGCGCGACAGCCGGCATGCTGTGGAACTTTGCCGAGAAAATCGGCGCGGAGAAAGTCGGTGGCCCGGAAAAAACCCGCAACAGGAAATGACCCGCTGTCGCAGGCCCGCGCCGTGCAGCGCGCCGCCGCGAAGCAGGGCTTCGACTGGCCCGCGTGCGATCCGCGCGCCTGGGCCAAGCTGGCCGAGGAAATCCGCGAGCTGAAGGCGGTGGCCGGGAATCCGCGCCGCGCCGAGGAAGAGCTCGGTGATCTCCTGTTCATGGTCGTGAACCTGTCGCGCCACCTGAAAGTGGATGCGCGCCGCGCGCTCGAACGCGCGACGAAGAAGTTCAGCCGGCGCTTTGCCTACGTGATGCGCCACGCGCGCGCGCTGCCGCCGATGGGCAACCCGCGGCGGCTCGTCGAGATGGAAAAGCGCTGGCAGAAGGTAAAACGTAGCGAGACGTCGGCGCGCCCTCGCTGACGCTGTCATCCCCGCGAACGCGGGGATCCAGCGCCTTCGCTAGTCGCTCAGGCACGGACTGCTCTGCGGCGTGAAGCGAGTTTGCGCGGGGCTGCCACGGTGGGCTTGCTGCGCAATGGCTCGCCGACCCGCCGCTGGCCTCGCTCCGCCAAGTCTTCGCTCGGCTGCGCGGCGCCTTTCAGGCTCCGGGTCGGCTGCGCTTGATTTGCTCCGCAAGCCCACCGGGCGCGCCCCGCACCATCACCGCCACGTTCAGGGCGGCACGTCTGTAGTGACAAGGATGGCGCGCACGTGTTCGTTCACCACGGAAGCAGGCAGCTCTCGTCATCACTGATTGCGCGTGGGGGCTGGGCGCTGTCTTTGCGTAAGTAGAGCGCAGCCTCGCCGGAGCCCCCGAAGGGGGGGGCGCGAAGGGCCGACGAGACTTGGCGAGGAGGACCGAGCGGCAGCGAGCGCGCGCTAATGGAAGTCGCGCGACGGCGCGGCGATACCGCCGAGCCAGCGGCTGGCATCCACGATGCGCTGCGCGATCACGTGCGTGACGCCGCCCTCCTTCTGCAGTTCGCCGGCCACCAGCATCAGGCGCGAGTCCAGCAGCGGGATGCGCTGCTGCTCGACCACCTTGGGCCAGACGATCAGGTTGACGATGCCGGTCTCATCCTCGAGCGAGACGAACACCACGCCCGAGGCAGTGCCGGGCCGCTGGCGGAACATCACGATGCCGCCAACACGCACAGGCTGGCCGGTGGCGATGCCCTCGAGATCCGTGGCGCGCAGCACGCGTCGCGCGTCGAGCCGCGACCGCAGCAGCGCCAGCGGGTGTCGGCCGAGCGTGAGGCCCAGCGCTTCGTAATCGTAGGCGATGTCCTCGCCCTCGCTCGGCGCGCGCAGGCCCGCGGCAGTTTCGGGTGCTGCGTGGCCACGCAGGAAGCCCGGGGGTTGCGCTGCGCCGAGCGCGGCCCAGCGCGCGGCATGGCGGTGGCCCGCGATCGAAGCCAGCGCCCCGGCATCGGCCAGCAGGCGGCGGGCTTTTTCGTCGAGGCCCGCGCGGTTCACCAGGTCCGCAACGCCGGCGAATGCGCCTGCGGCACGCGCGGCGACCAGTGCCTGCGCCGACTTTTCGGAGAGGCCCGACACCTGCCGCAGCCCGAGGCGCAACGCAACTGCGCCGCCCTCGCCGGTTTCGCTGCCGGGGCGCTTTTCCAGCGTGCAATCCCAGTCGCTGGCGCTGACGTCGACGCCGCGCACCTC
>JAYUGN010000333.1:0-3001 GCA_043767605.1 Gammaproteobacteria bacterium | reverse complement strand
GCACGAACTGGTCGCGCTGGCCGCGCGTGCGCACGCGCTCGACCGACGGCGGCTGGTCGCAGATGAAGCCGATGTAGAGACCGCCGGCCTCGGAGCGGACCAGCACCGTGGTCTTCAGCTCGGGCTCTCCCTGCGTGTAGGGATCGGTGGTGCGGAAGGCGGACAGCTGCTGCGCATCCTTCCACTCCGGCTCGTCGAGCCGGCCGTCGAGCACCATGGCGGCGTCCACGTGGTTGCAGAGCAGCGCGAGCAGCTGCCCGAGTCCTGCGTGCCTCATCCCCATCCTCCCCCGCGCGAGACCGCGCGCCCCTTACGATGCACCAGCCCGGATTATGGTTTCGTCGGCCAGGCTACTTTTTTTCCATCGTCAGGATCGTGTCCCAGTGTTCATCGGCGACCGGCTGGATGGACAGCCGGCTGCCCTTGCGCAGCAGCATCAGGCCCTTGAGTCCGGCCTCGTGCGCACGCAGCTCCGCCAGCAGGACGGGCCGCTTCAGGTGGCGCTTGTATTTCACATCCACCAGGAACCAGCGCGGCTGCTCGCGGGTCGCCTTCTCGTCGTAGTAGTGGCTCTTCTTGTCGAACTGCGTCGGGTCCGGATACGCCGCGCCCGCGATCTGCATGATCCCGTACACGCCCGGCTCCGGGCAGCTCGAGTGGTAGAGGAATGCGAGCTCGCCGGGCTTCATGCGGTCGCGCATGAAGTTGCGGGCTTGGTAATTGCGCACACCGCTCCACGGCTCGCTGCCACGCTTCTTGAGGTCGTCGACGCCGAAGGCGTCCGGCTCGGATTTCATCAGCCAGTGCATGTCAGCTCAGCCAGTGCATGTCAGCAGAATAACCGCAGCCCGGACTCGGTTACCACGGCATCGAGCCGCAGGTCGTGCGCATCGGCGGCAACGCGCGCCACTTCCTGCGCGGAGTACGCGTAGCCCAGGCGCCGCAGGCGCGGCCGCTGCGCGAGGGCGCGGTCGTAATAGCCGCCGCCCATGCCGAGCCTGCGGCCGGCGGCGTCGAAGGCCACCAGCGGCAGCACGACGAGATCGAGCCGTGGCGCGGGCCGCGTCACCCGCGGTTCGAGGATGCCGTAGCGGTTGCGCCTGAAGGGCGGAGCGAGCCGGGCGAAGCGCAGGGTGCGGTTCGCGCCGATCACCGGCACGTACAGCGTGCAGCCCAGCGCGGTGAGCGCCTCGATCGCCGGCGCGGTGTCGAGCTCGTCCTTCATGCCGAGGTAGATCGCGACGTGCCGCGCCTGCCAGCGGCGCACGGCCCGCACGAGCGCAAGCGCCGTCCGCGCCGCAGCGCGGCGGCGATCGGAAGGCGGAAGGGAGGAGCGTCTTGCGCGGAGGAGGCTGCGCTGCTGCGCCTTGGCGCGCAGCAGCGCCAAGGAAGAAGAATTTGAAGTGGTGTCTCCCGCCTGTGCCGTCATCTGTCATCGACCTTGAGACAGCGTCTCAAGTGGGTGCCGCGCCGGACCTTCGGGCTTTCCGCTACGAGGCGGACCTGCACGCCCAGTCCAGGTAAAGCTCCCGTGGTGACAAGTTAGGCTCAAGGGGTTCCAGACAGTTGACGAACACTGCAGGAGACACCGGAGCCAGTTTCTGCCGGCGAAATGCCGCTGTCCAGTGGACGAAAGTTTGACTTTTTCTAATCCGCTGCCAGCGTGCTGTCGATGTCCAGCTTGAGCTGGCGCACGCGCTCGATCACTTTCGGATCTGCGCCCGGGGCCACGCCTTCGACGCCCTTGAGCGTCAGCAGCTCGCGCGCCAGGTTCAGCGCCACCATCACCGCGATGCGCTCGGAGCCCAGCGCCTTGCCGCGCTTGCGCACGGCGCTCATGCGCTCGTTGACCAGCTCGGCCGAGGTGACCAGCGCCTCGTGCTCCTCGGGCGGGCACTCGACGTTGTATTCCTTGCCCATGATGCGCACGGGCACCGACAGACGCTTGGTGCCGTCGCCGCTCACTCGGCCGGCTCCGCCTGTTCCATCGTCTTGATCCGCGTGATCACGCCTTCGATGCGCTTGCGCAGTTCGTTGTTCAGCGTGACCAGCCGGTCGCGCTCCTGCTGCGCGCGGCGGCGCTCGAGGCGGGCTTGCTGGTAGGCGGCGACCAGGCGCTGGATGCGCTCTTCGAGGGCCGTGAGTTCAGGTTCCAACATGCGCGGCAGTATAACGAAAGAGGGGTCGGAGTCAGCCGACGAAATCAGGGTCGGAGTCGACCGATAAACGGCGTGCCAGAGTGGCTCGAGAGTTTTGCATGGCATAGCAAAGGCGCTAGCATCGGCCGATAACAACAAGAGGGCCTGCCATGCCCCGCCGACCTCGCTTGTACCTGCCAGGATTTCCGAGCCACGTGATCCAGCGCGGCAACAACCGCGCCAGTTGCTTCTTCAGCGATTCGGATCGGGTGCTTTACCTCCACTGGCTCGCGGAGGCGGCCGCCCGGAACGGCTGCGCGATTCACGCCTATGTGCTGATGAGCAATCACGTGCACATTCTGGTCACGCCATCGTCGACCGAAGGCATCCCGCTGATGCTGCAATCACTCGGGCGCCGGTACGTTCAGTACGTCAACCGGCGGCAACACCGCACGGGCACGCTTTGGGAAGGCCGGCCGCACGCAAGCCTGGTGGATTCCGAGCGCTATCTGCTGACCTGCGGTCGCTACGTCGAGATGAATCCGGTGCGGGCGGGCATGGTCGCGCAGCCACAGGACTATCGCTGGTCGAGCCATCGTTCTAACGCGTTCGGCCAGGCTGATCCGCTGCTACGCCCCCACAACCTCTACATGGCGCTGGGCCACGACCCCGCGTCCCGCCAGGCGGCTTATCGCGAGCTCTTCAACGAAATTCCCGACTACGACGAAATCACGGACATCCGGGATGCTGCCAACCGCAACTCCCCGTTGGCGACGGTGAGGTTCCGGCGGCGCCTGGCGGAGTCGCTGGCATCCCGTGACTCTGGCACGCCGTTCGTCGGCTGACTCCGACCCCGTTTACTG